>CAXTPX010000050.1:0-9868 GCA_964246005.1 uncultured Burkholderiaceae bacterium
GCGGGCGCGGCCTCGCGGTGTACCTCGCGGGGCGGGCGACGTGGCGGGTGGCCACGGTCGTGCAGTCCGGCAGTGGCCTGCGCGACTCCGCGATCGCCGCCGCCGTCGCGATCGGTCTCGGCGTGGTCGCGCTGGGTCTGGTCACGCTGATGGCCTGGATGTCGGCGCGCACGGCGCTCTACACGATCACCAATCGCCGTGTCGTGATGCGCATCGGCATCGTGCTCAGCGTGACGTTCAACCTGCCGCTGAAGAAGGTCGAAGCGGCCGGCCTGCAGCCGATGCCGGACGGCCACGGCGACATCTCGCTCGCGCTCGATGCGGCGACGCGGATCGCCTATCCCCACCTGTGGCCGCATGCCCGTCCGTGGCACGTCGCGCGGACACAGCCGAGCCTGCGTTGCGTCGCCGATGCGGCTGCAGTTGCGCAGATCCTGACCAATGCATGGCGCATCGAACGCAGCGACGCGACCGCGGTCGCCGCGACGGTTCCGTTCGCCGATGGCGCCACGGCACCGGTCCTCCGACCGGTGCCGACGGTTCGACCTGTTCGCTACACCGAAGAAGTCCGTGACCTCGACACCGCGCAAGCCGCCTGACATGGATACCGCTCGATACGCCGCCCCGTCGCTCCGCATGCCGGTACTTGCAGCCGGAACGATGGTGTTCGCAACGATCATGCTCGTGGCCGTCGTGCGGCTGTCCGGCGTGTCGATCAAGGAGCCGGACGCACCGGTGCTGATGTCGCGCACGCTGCAGTTCGCTGACCGGGCCGACGGCGGCGTCGACGTGACCGACATGCATTCGCATCGCGTCGTCGAGACCGTCACCGGGCAGGCCGGCTTCATCCGCGGCACGTTGCGCGGGCTGGCACGCGAGCGACGCCGTGCCGGCATCGGATCCGACGCCCCGTTCGAGCTCGTCGCGCACACCGACGGTCGCCTGACCCTGATCGATCCGTCGACCGAGCGCCGCATCGACCTCGAGTCGTTCGGGCCCACCAACCTCGCGCAGTTCGCGCGACTGCTCGACCAGCCGCAGCAGCAGGCGGCAAGGAAATGACCATGCAGACCACAGCCCAGATCGCGTCGACCGACGACGTCAACGAACGCGCTCGCGCGAACACGCTGCTGAGCCCGAAGTTCTACAGCACCGACTACGCGGCGATGGACCGCCTCGACGTCAGCGCGGTCCGCGCCGAGTGGGACGCGATGCTGAAGGAGTACGAGGGCGACAACAACATCGACCACTTCCAGCGCACGCCGGAGTTCGCGGCCGAAGCCGCCGCACTGCCCGACTCCCTGCGACAGGAATTCCTCGACTTCCTGATCAGCTCGATCACGTCCGAGTTCTCGGGCTGCGTGCTGTACAACGAGATCCGCAAGAACGTCAGCAATCCCGACATCAAGCAGCTGATGACGTACATGACGCGCGACGAGTCGCGTCATGCCGGCTTCATCAACCAGTCGCTGAAGGACTTCGACCTCGGCGTCGACCTCGGTGGACTGAAGCGCACGAAGGCGTACACGTACTTCAAGCCCAAGTACATCTTCTACGCGACCTACCTGTCCGAGAAGATCGGCTACGCCCGCTACATCACGATCTTCCGGCAGCTCGAGCGTCATCCCGACAAGCGCTTCCACCCGATCTTCAAGTGGTTCGAGCGGTGGTGCAACGACGAATTCCGCCACGGCGAATCGTTCGCGCTGATCATGCGCGCGAACCCGAAGCTGCTCTCCGGCGGCAACGTCTGGTGGATCCGTTTCTTCCAGCTCGCCGTGTACGCCACGATGTACGTGCGCGACCACACGCGCCCGACACTGTACGAGGCGATGGGGCTCGACCCGACGAGCTACGACTACACGGTGTTCCGCATCACGTCCGAGATCTCGCGGCAGGTCTTCCCGATCACGCCGGACATCGATCATCCTGCGTTCCGGAAGGGCCTCGAGCGGCTCTACGCGATCAGCACCGCGATGGCGTCGGCGAAGGCGGCCGGCGGCTTCGTCAACGCCGTCCGCCGGGTCGGCCTCGCCGTGTCCGGCGTCGCGACCTTCGCGCGCCTGTACTTCCTGCCGGTCCAGCGCCACGACCTGCCCGCGCAGATCCGCATCCAGCCGGCCTGGTAAGCGGTCGCAGCACCTCCCGAATCGTTCCGATGGCGCCGTTCGTCCTGCCCTTCCTGTTCACCGTGTTCGTGTGGTGGTTCAGCACCGGCGTGATCCTGTATCTCGACGGACTGCCGAGGCCGACGTTCAAGTGGACGTTCACGGGCGCGACGGTCGTCTGCGTGCTCGGCTTCTGGGGCATCGCGGCCTCGGCGCAGGAAACGACCGTTGCATCGGCGTACTGCGGGTTCCTCTGTGCGCTGCTGGTGTGGGCGTGGCAGGAGGTGGCGTTCCTGCTCGGCTACGTCACGGGTCCGCGCCGCGTCGCCTGCGATGCCGGGGCGACCGGCTGGCGGCGCGTGTCGAACGCACTGCAGACGATCCTGCATCACGAGCTCGCGCTGCTGCTGCTCGCGGCGATGGTGTTCGGCCTGTCGTGGAAGCAACCGAACCAGACCGGCTGGTGGACGTTCGCGGTGCTGTGGGCGATGCGACAGAGCGCGAAGCTCAACGTGTTCCTCGGCGTGCGCAACCTCGGCGAGAACTTCCTGCCGCCGCACCTCCAGTATCTGAAGAGCTACTTCACGCGGAAGACGATGAACCCGCTGCTGCCGGTCTCGGTCATCGTGGCGGCCGTGATCGTGGTGCCGATCTGGCAGGCAGCCGGCGTCGCCGGTGCGAGCGGCTTCGAGGTCACTGCTCTCGCGCTGGTCGGATCGCTGCTCAGCCTCGCGATCCTCGAGCACCTCTTGCTCGTCCTTCCACTACCGTCCGAAGCCCTCTGGAAGTTCGTTCTGCGGTCGCGCGACGATTCGTCGCCGACAGGCGCCGCGGCAATATCGACCAAGCTGGAAGCGCGCGAACACGCCGCTCTCTGACAACCGGCCGCCCGGCGGCTGGGGTATACCAGCGTTCGATCCGAGCGCATCGCACCGATCTGGTGGTACCCCGATGCGCGTCGGCCCCCGACACCAGGAGGACCCATGCAGCGCATGTACCACTCGATTCGTCGATCGACCCCGAAGTTCGCAGCGTCGCTGCTCGCTACCGCCTGCGCCGCCGCCACGGCCGCGAGCGCGCCGGCGCCGGGTCGTGACGCCGACGCGATCGCACGCGGCGAGTACCTGGCGAAGGTCGCGCACTGCACCGCCTGTCATACGAGCGACGCGTCGAAGCCGTTCGCCGGCAACGTCGCGATCGATTCGTCGTTCGGCACGATGTATTCATCGAACATCACGCCGGATCCGACGACCGGGATCGGCAACTGGTCCGAGAAGGAGTTCGAAGGCGCGTTGCGCCGCGGCGTCGGCAAAGGCGGTGAGTACCTCTACCCGTCGATGCCGTACACCGATTTCACCAAGATCAGCGACGCTGACGTTCATGCGCTGTGGCTGTATTTCCGAAGCGTCAAGCCGGTGAAGGCGGCAGTCGACGAGAACCACATGAAGTTCCCGTTCAACGTGCGACCGGGGATCGCCGCATGGCAGGCGGTGTACCTTCACCAGGGTCGCTACGCGGACGACAAGTCGCAGTCTGCGGAGTGGAACCGTGGCGCCTATCTCGTGGAGGGTCTCGGCCACTGTGGTGCATGCCACACGCCGACGAACGTCGCCATGGCGCCCGTCAAGGGCAAGGCGTTGCAGGGCAACGTGGTCGATCACTGGTTCGCCCCCGACATCAGCGGTGGTCGCTTCTCGAACATCCAGAAGTGGAACGAGGACGAGCTCGTGCAGTACTTCAAGAACGGCCACAACGACAAGAACCAGGTCGCCGTCGGGCCGATGCAGCAGACGATCGACCTCGGCCTCAGCCAGATGACCGACGCCGACCTGCACGCGATGGCGGTGTTCCTGAAGAACCAGGGCACCGTCGACGAGAAGGCGCCGAGCGACCACACGATCGCGACGGCCGGAGAGCGCCGGTCCGGGATGACGCTCTATCAGGAGAACTGCGCCACCTGCCACGCGGCGAACGGCAAGGGTGTCGCCGGGGTCGCCCCGTCACTGGTCGGGGCCGGCTCGACTTCGGGCGCCAAGCCCGATACCGCGATCAAGGCGGTCCTGCAGGGCTTCGCACCGTCGGGCCAGTGGGGCGTGATGCCGTCGTTCGCCCAGGTGCTGACGGCCCGGCAGGTGTCGGACATCGTGAATTATGTCCGGACCGCCTGGGGGAACAACGGCACGGGATATGTCAGCGCGCGGGACATCGACCACGTCGCGAGGTCCGCGGACCTCGGCGACCAACAGGTGCAGTCGGCCCTCATCTGCCCATCCGCCTCGGTGGCCGACGTCGATCCCGCGACGCTCGAGCAGGTCCGCGCCGCTGCCGCCGATCCGACACCGGAGACGTCGACCGCGAAGCTCGTGCGCGACTACCGGACGCGTCATCCGAAGGCCGACCGGACGAACATTGTCACGACGATCAGCGGCGCCTTCTGCCGCGACGTGATGGCTGCGAGCAAGGGGACGCTCGCCGAGCGTCAACTGCGCTACGTCAACTTCATGGGTGGGGTTGCGCAGGCGGCGGCGACGAAGTGACCTGACCTCTCACGGAGGCCCGTTCTCAAACGGCGCGTCGGCGCACACCACAAACAACAACGCCCCTCGCGAGGGGCGTTGTCATGACCGCTTAGCCGTTCAGCTCGTCGGGAGCGATCCAGGCGGCGGGGTGCCCGGGATCACTTCCGGCTGCGGTGCCGGTGCGGGCCCGCCCGACTGTGGCGCAGGCGCCCCGCCCACGGCAGCCTTCGAGTCGAGGCCGCCGACGAGGCCCGGATACCCGTGCAGGATGTCCGCGCCGAACAGCGGCTTGTACGCACCCTGGTGGCAGGTCGCGCAGTTCAGCTTCGGCACGTCGCCGGTCGGCCCGAGACGGTTCTCCGGGAATACGCCGTCGAGCGAGCCGAGATACGCGTTGTTGAGGTCGCGAGCCATGCGGATGCCGTAATAGGCCACGGTGCGCTGCGGTGCACTCTGCTCCCACGACGAGAACGACCGGCTGTTGTGGCAGTACGTGCAGTTGACGCCCAGCGACTTCGACATGTGCATCATGAAGCCGTACGTCGCCTCGGCCTGCTTGATCGACGGATTCGCCTGGCCTTCGGGCAATGCCGTCGTGCTCACGACGCGGATCTCGGTGCCGCCCTGGATGTAAGTCGTGAACGGATCGTTCGGCAGCGACGCGTAACCCACCGACGCAGCCGGTGCGTTCTGACCCGCCTTGTTGCCGAGCATCCCCGGCGCGTCCTCGACATACGTGGACTTGTACCAGATGTTCGCCGGGACGTTGAGGCCACGGTGGCAGGTGTAGCACGTGACGCCGGTGTTCTGGACGTGGCCCTTCCAGTCGTTGTTGATGTGCTGGTTCATCTGGATCATGCGACGCGCGACGACCTTCGTGTAGAGCGAGTCGTCCGCGAAGTTGGCCCCGACGTGGCAGTACGTGCAGCCCTGCGCGGGTGCCACCCAGTTCGTCATGTCGACCATCAGGCCGGCGAACTGGCCGACGCTCAGGTCACCGAGCACCTTCACGTTCTGATACACCGCACCGGCCTTCGGACCGTCCGCCGAAGCAGCCGGGGTGAATTGCGGCGGCTGGTTGAGCTCGAGCGAGGCCTCGACCCGCTTCGGGTTGTACACCTGGACCATGCCGGTGCCGCGGTAGCCGCGTTGAACCGTCGTCACCGGCGGCGCTTCGCAGCCGGCAAGCATCAGCGTCGCGATCAGCGTGCCCCAGAGGACACGACTCGACTTCCCGATCATGGCGTCACTCCTTGAAGCAGCGCCGGGTCGGGCGTGGCAGGGAAAACCGCAGGGTACATCGGCGCGACGTGATGCTTGACGGCCCACAGGTACCAGTTGTCGACGACCGTGCCGGTCAGGAGGATGCCGATGCCGCCGCACAGCGGGCACAGCACCGCGAACCACCAAGCCCACTTGTGAATCGATTCCATCGTCGCGTTGAAGCCCATCGTCCAGCGCCAGAACAGCGCGGCGCGTTCGGTGGCCGTCCCGCGGTCGACGATCTGCTCGATCTCACGCTCGCCCCCGAAGCGACTCACTGCGAGGATGGTCGCACCGTGCATCGCGAACAGCAGGGTCGAGCCGTACAGGAACACGATCGACAGCATGTGGAACGGGTTGTAGAAGAGGTTGCCGTAGCGAATCGAGAACGCGGCGGTCCAGTCGAGGTGCGGGAAGATGCCGAACGGAACCGCTTCCGAGAAGCTGCCCATCAGGACCGGCCGGATCAGGCCCAGCACCAGCATCAGCCAGATCGCGGCGGCGAACGCCCAGGCGACCTGCGTCCCCATCTGCAGGGCACGTGCCCGACGATACATCCGCACCCACCAAAGCAGTACGGAAGCCGTCAGGAAGAAGCCGGCGATGCGCCACCAGCCGCCTTCGTTCAACGGCGGAATGTGCAGCCCGTACTTCGCGGGCGGCGGTTCGAGCGCGAGCCACGGCAGCTGGCGCACGAACTGCACCGGATCCCAGTTGACCGACGCCATCATGTTCAGGCCGATGATCTCGATGCAGATGAAGCCGCACAGCAACGACGCGACGCCGAACCAGCCGAGGTAGATCGGGCCGAGCTGCGCGTCGCCGATCTTGCCGAGCAGGCGGTTGTGGAGCAGCACGCCGGTGCGCTCGTTCTCGTCGCGGCCGAGGCCGATGCCGGGCTCCGAAGGCGCGGTCACGACGACCGAGGTGAAGAGGTTCTGATATTCGAATGGCATTTGGGCGCCTCGTGTCTCGTTTGGTCTTATCGGTTCTTCAACGCCACACCGGCAGGTTCAGCCACCAGGTCCACCACTCGGGCCAGCCGCGGGTCCAGAACGGACCGCTGATGATGATGCAGACCGCGCTCCAGAACCCTGCCGACAGCGCGAGGAAGAGACCGAGGCGGTGGATGCCGAGGGTGCCGATCGAGTAGCCGATCGTGTCGCGGAAGAACGAGTTCTCATGCTCGGCCGTCTTGACGGTCTCGCCCTTCTTCGGGTTCGTGGCCGACAGGATCAGCGCGCCGTGCAGCGACAGGGCGAACGTCGTCGCGAAGAAGAAGCTGACCGCGAGCATGTGCGCCGGGTTGTAATGGAAGTGCAGGTACTGGTAGCCGACGTTCGAGACCCAGTCGAGGTGGCTCATGATCCCGTACGGAAAGCCGTCACCCCACGCGCCGAGCAGTACCGGACGAATGACTTCCAGCGATATGTACGCGAAGATCGCGACGCCGAACGCGAACGGCACGTGATAGCCGATGCCGAGCTTGCGGCAGATCTCCACCTCGCGCAGCGCCCACGAGACGAACGCGCCGATCGCGCAGATCGTGATCAGTTGCCAGAGTCCGCCCTCGAGAAGCGGCGCCATCCCGAGACCGTAGCTCAGGTCCGGCGGCGCAATGCTGATCTGCCAGATGTTCCAGGTCGGGCCTTGCGATGCGCCCCAGATGATCAGCAACGTTCCGATGGCGGAGAAGAACGCCGTCGTGACGCCGAAGAATCCGACGAAGAACGGACCGACCCAGAAGTCGAACAGATCGCCGCCAATCAGCGTGCCACCGCGCACGCGGTACTTCCGTTCATAACTCAGCATGGCCATGGCCGCACTCCAGACGCCTTCGTTGCCGCAGGCACCGGTCCGACATTGCAGGGCCGATGCATCGATTTTGGACTGCCTTACTGCATTGCTTCACGGCGGCGGAACCGGAAGGGGCGCATCGCCCACTCCCGCTTCCGTCACTCCGTCACTGCGCTCGCTACTGCTTCGACGGAACGGACGCCGGTGTCGGCGCCATCTGCGTCGAGGTCGCACCACCAACGGTGCGATTCTTGTGCGGGCCATCGAGCCAGTTGAACCGGTCGGTGCTGAGCAGGATGAAGTGGATCAGCAGGGCCAGCGCGAACAGGAACGTGAACAACGCGATCAGCGCGCGGCGCGGATCGAACAACAACCAGATTCTCCACATGGTGCGTTACTCCTAATTGAGGTACGACATGAACGTGTAGACCGACGTCCTGACACCGCCGACGATCGACTTCTGCCCTTCGGCGCCCGGTAACCACGAGCGCCAGGGAAGAGCCACCATCTGTGCGCAGAGCGCGATCGTCAGGAACACGATGAAGCTGACGAAGAAGATGCCGCCGAATGTCGTCGAGTCGTTCTTCAGAACGATCGCGCCGTCGCCGTGTGCACGGTCCATCGTCAACTTGTTTGCAAAGGTCTTCATCGCATTCCCCTTCCAGATACTTCGAAGACGTCCCTTACAACCAGGGGCGCCAGTTCCAGACCAGCACGTGCGCAATGATTGCAATCACCGTGAATGCGATGAAGCTGGTGATGAAGATGCCGTGAAACTCCTTGGCCTCCTGCTCCGTGAGGCCGGACAGCGAGCCCTCTCTATTCGCAAGCATATGAATGACTCCTTGATGTGGCCTGTCGGCCGTGACCGCGCAGAACCCGCGCGACAGGGACCCACCGGAGCGGCGTACCGTCCCGGCAAATACGTGACCGTTCGCATGGCGGACGGCTTGGATGGGTAGGGCGCCTCATGCGGGCTCTCCCTGGCGCAGCGCTTCGCGCGACGTCGCGACGCGCGCGGCCGTGACGCGTTCTTCGCCGGCCTTGCGGGCATCGCGCTCGGCGCGATCGCGCAGGCGCTTGGCCGCCGAGATCTGCACCAGCACCGGCTCGCATTCCACGAGCTCGCCCAACAACGTCTGCGCGTCGTCGTCCCACGGCCGGTTCGCGTCTCCGACCGTGCGAGCGAGCGTCGGCTCGACGCGATCGAGGTCGGTGCCGAGCGGCAGGATGTGGAACAGCGCGTCGAACAGCGCGTTGCAGAATTCCTGGATCAGGTAGGTCGCGCCGGCATAGCCCATGAACGGCGTGCCGGTGTGGCGACGGATGATCGCGCCGGGGAACGAGGCCGGGATGAAGGTCGGCTTCATCATGGCGCCGCCGCTGCTCTCGGCGAGATACATGCGTTCGTTGTAGCTCCCGAACATCACGAGCGGCGGCTTGTCGCGGCACAGCGCGCGGATCGTTTCGTTGTCGGTCTTCTCGCCGGGCTTCCGCGACACCGCGAAGTTGCACGGCAGCCCCATCTCGTCTTCGAGGAAGTGGCGGATGCCGCGCGCGTACGTCTCGGTGGCCACGGCCGCGAAGCTCGCGGTGCCGAAGAAGTCCTGCGTCACCGAGCGCCACAGGTCCCAGATCGGCTTGACCGTCGTGTGCTTCTCGCGCTCGATGAACGGCTCGGGGTCGAGATGCAGCAGTTCGCCAAGCGTGCGCAGGAATTTGGTGGTGCTGTGCAGGCCGATCGGCGCCTGCAGGTAGGGCCGCTCGAGGGTCTCGCACAGCAACCGTCCGAACTCACGGTACATGCAGATGTTGACGTCGGCATCGATCAGCCGCGGCACGTCTTCCAGATGACTGCCCAGCGGAAAGGTCAGGTTGATCTCGGCACCGATGCCTTCCACCAGCCGCCGGATCTCCGCCAGATCGCTCGGCGTGTTGAAGGTGCCGTAGATCGGTCCGATGATGTTGACGCGCGGTTTCACGCCGGCGGCAGGCGCCTTGCGCGGCGGAATCTTCTTCTTGCCGTACTCGGTCCAAAGCCAGGTCATCGCGCGGTTCGCGCTCTGCCACTGGTCTTCGTCGATCGTGCGCGGCAGGAACCGCTGGATGTTGGTGCCTTCCGGCGTCACGCCGCCGCCGATCATCTCCGCGATCGAGCCGGTGACGACCACGGCGGGCAGA
>CAXTPX010000051.1:0-9868 GCA_964246005.1 uncultured Burkholderiaceae bacterium
CGAGCACCAGCAGCGCGACGATCGGGTTGTGGACTTCCTCGGGATGCCGCAATCGGCCGACGCCTGCGTAGACCGCGAACGCGCCGCCGAGCAGGAACAGCATCAAGGCGACCATCATCGCGTAGAAGTAGACGACCCGCCCGGTGCCGAGCGGGTGGATGTCGGTGACGCCGTCCTTGGCCTGTCGCAAGCCGACCAGCAACAGCAGCTGGTTCGCGCAGTCGGCGAGCGAGTGGATCGCTTCGGCCAGCATCGCCCCGGAGCCCGTATACCAGGCGGCTGCGAACTTGGAGATGGCGATGCCCGCGTTGGCGCCGAGCGCCCAGAAGATCGCGACGAGCGAGCCGCCGGACTCAGCGCTGGACATGAGCGCGCGCGATGGCCCGGCGATGCCAGGTCAGCAAGGGCGGCGTCGCATGGGAAGCAGCGTCGGACCCCGCGGCCTCAGACTGCGGAATCCTGCGTCCCTTCGGCCGTGACCACGGCACCCTCGACCGTCTCGCCCACGCCGGCCTCGGGCTCGCCGACCTTGCCGGCCTTGCGCGCGGCCTTCTCCTGCTCCTTCTCCTGCTTCTTGCGTTGCTTGGCCAAGTCCTTCTGGCGCTTCTCGTATTGATAGTTCGGTTTGGCCATAAGCTCCTTGGAGAAGGTTCGTTCGACGGTCGATGCGCACCACGACGTGCGCGTCGTGCGACCGCGTATTAGAACCTAGAACCCGGATTGCCGCGAGACGTCGTCGGCGCGCGCCCGACCGTCGACGGTTGGGCGCCTTCCGCCCATCACCTGCTTCTCCAGATCCAGCAGGAACACCTTGCGTTCGAGTCCGCCGCCATAGCCGGTCATCGACCCGTCCGCACCGATCACCCGGTGGCACGGAACGACGATCGAGACGGGATTGCGGCCGTTGGCGAGGCCCACGGCGCGGACCGCGTTCGGGTTGCCGATGCGCCGCGCGAGTTCGCCATAGCTCAGCGTCTGGCCGAAGCCGATCGCACGGAGGCCGCTCCAGACGGCCTGCTGGAACGGCGTGCCTTCGACGTCGAGCGGCAGCTCGAAGGTCGAGCGTCTGCCGGAAAAGTATTCGTCGAGCGCGGTCGACGTCCGTTCGAGGATGTCGAATTGCAGCGCATCGCTCGGCGAAGCGGGCGACCAGCGTGGGTCGGGCTCGTCGGGCACATGCCGTTGCGCCTGCATGTAGAGCGCGCGCAGGCCGCGCTCGGAGGCCGCGAGCAGCAGCGGGCCGATCGGGCTCGGGTGGTAGCGATAGCTGACTGGGTTCATGACGATCGTCCTTGCTTGACAGGATTTCTGGGGGTGGAGGTCGCGAGCGAATGCCACAACGCGATCGCGGCATACGCGCGCCACGGCCGCCAGGCCTCGGCGCGCTGCGCGAGCGCTGCTTCGGTCGGGACCGACGACGTCCCTTCGAGCACGCCGAGCGCCTTGCGCAGCCCGAGGTCGGCGGCCGGGAACGCGTCCGGGTGGCGTAGCGCGCGCATCGCGATGTAGTTCGCGGTCCACGGGCCGATGCCCGGGATCGCATCCAGCCGGCGCACGGCTTCCTCGCACGACGTGCCGGGCGGCATCCGCAAGCCGCCACCGGCTGCGAACCGCGCCAGCTCGCGCACGGTGTTCGCACGCGACTTCGGCATGCCGACCGCCGCGATCTCCGCGAGCTCGACGGAGGCGAGGGCCTCGGCCGCGACCGCGCCGCGGTCGAGCCCGGCGAACGGGGTCGTGATCGGCGCGCCGAACCGTCGCGCGAGGCGACCGGACAGCGTCGACGCGCCGGCGACACTGACCTGCTGACCGAGCACCGCGCGCAACGCGAGTTCGAACGGATCCCAGGCACCCGGCAGGCGCAGGCCGGCCAGACCGCCGATGCCGGCGAGAAACGGATCCGCAGCGAGATGCGCGGCGATGCGCAAGGGATCGGCGTCCAGGTCGAGCAGCACGCGCAGGCGCTGCGTGGCGTGCATCAGGACGGGGAGCAGCGCGCTCGACATCGTGACGATCAGCACGTTGGCCGGCGGACGTCGTGCGGCCGGAGCGGTCGGAGAGGCCGATGCGGCGAGCGGCGGACAGGAGACCGACACCCATCCGTCGACGAGCCCGGTGCAGGACGGCAACGCCACCGTCCGTCGGTACACCGGCGAGCCACCGACCGTCTCGACCTTCTCCACTCCGGTCGTCGCGCGAAAGCGCAGGTACTCCGCGAGCACGACCCAGTCGAGCGGTGGTCGGTACGACAGGCGCAACACGATGTCCTCCGCGAGCGGCGCCGCATCGGGGGCGGCGGTCCGGCCGATCGTCGTCGCTCTCGCCGCGCCCGCCTGTCGACGCAACGTCGATGGCGCGAGGCCATAGCGATCGCGGAAGGCGGCGTTGAAGCGGCGCAGGCTGCGAAAGCCGGACGCGAACGCGAGCTGCGTCATCGACAGCCCGGTCTCGTGCAACAGCCTCTTCGCGAACAGCAGGCGGTGGGTCTGCGCGACTTCGATCGGCGTGACGCCGAAGTGATCGAGCACGATGCGTCGGACCTGGCGGCTCGACAGCCCGATGTCGGTGGCGAGCGTCTCGACCGTGCCTTCGTCGAGCGCACCGGCCTGCAGATGCGCGAAGACCGACTCGGCGAGGCTCGTGTTGTAGTCGGCACGCCCCGGCGCGAGCTCGGGTCGGCAGCGCAGGCAGGGCCGGAAGCCTGCGTGCTCGGCCGCGACCGCGGTGCGATAGAAGCCGCACGACGAGCGGCGCGGGGTGCGTGCCGAGCACACGGGACGGCAGTAGATGCCGGTGGTCACGACGGCGGTGAAGAAATGACCGTCGAAGCGCGGATCGCGGGCGAGGATCGCCTGGTAGCAGCGGTCGGGGTCGAGCGGGGCTTGGGACATGGCCACTTTATACGCCCCGCCCCGCATCGCGACCAGCCGTTTTCGGACATCGATCGAACGGCAAAGGACTGGGTGTTCTCGTGCTCGAAGCCCGTACCTCATGCGGGCGTTCGACACGAAGATCGGTGACGAACATTTGTCCTTCTCGACGCAGCCTCGACGAGCAATCGCACCTTACAATCGCGCCCTGCATTCGACGGCCGCACCACCCCAACATCCTCGATGTCGATCACCGCTTCGATCCATCCGCATCGATGATCCTGTACGGCGTCACGATCGTCTCGTCCGCGTTCCTGCTGTTCCTGGTGCAGCCGATCATCGCGAAGCAGATCCTGCCGTGGTTCGGTGGCACCGCCGCGGTATGGACGATGTGCGTCGTGTTCTTCCAGGTCGTGCTGCTCGGAGGCTATGCGTACGCGCATGCGTTGACGCGTCGCACCGCGCGAACGCAGTCGTTCACCCACATCGCATTGCTCGTCGCGAGTCTCGCGACGTTGCCGATCATCGCGTCGTCCACGTGGAAGCCCGACGCTGCGTCCGATCCCGCGATGCGCATCGTCGGCCTGCTCGCGGTCACGATCGGCCTGCCGTATTTCCTGTTGTCGTCGACCGGCCCGCTGGTGCAGAAGTGGTTCGCCGAGGATGGCACCCGGTCGAGCCGAAGCGATGTCTATCGACTGTTCGCACTGTCGAACGCCGGGTCGATCGTGGGCCTCCTGAGTTATCCGTTCGTCGTCGAGCCGTATGCGAGTCTCGAAGCACAGGCCTGGGGCTGGAGCGCGGGGTACCTGTGCTTCGCGGTCGCCTGTGCAGGCCTCGCCTGGCGCAGCCGGTCGCGGGTCGTCCCGACGTCGACGATCGAAGCGGCCAACACGACCATCGTCGCTCCTCCACCGACCGTCGCGCGCTATCTGTTCTGGCTCGCCTGCGCCGCACTCGGGTCGATGCTGCTGCTCGCGGTGACCAATCACGTCACGCAGAACATCGCGTCGATCCCGTTCCTGTGGGTGCTGCCGCTGACGCTCTATCTCCTGTCGTTCGTGGTGGTCTTCGAGGGCCGGTCGGGTCGAGGGTGGTATGCGCCCCGCTGGTGGCGGGCCCCGGTGCTCGCGGCCGTGATCGCGATGGCATGGGCGCTGTCGGCCAAGCGTGGCGTCCTGAGTCTCTACGTCGCGTTGCCGATCTTCTGCATCGGCCTCTTCGTCGCGTGCGTCTTCTGCCACGGCGAGATTGCGAGGACGAAGCCGGCGCCCGCGTACCTCACGCAGTTCTATCTCTCCCTGTCCGCGGGCGGGGCGATCGGTGGACTGTTCGTCGCGCTGGTCGCACCGAACCTCTTCAAGAACTATTGGGAGACGCCGCTCGCGCTCTTCGGCATCTGCCTCGTCGCAGCGCTCGCCGTGGACGAGCGACGCGTGAGCGGCTGGACGATCGGCGGCGTGCTGGGCGCGGCCGCGGCGGGCGCGGTCTTCCTCGCGGGTGGCGGTGCGACCTTCGAAGCGGCGCGAGCGAGGTTGCCGGGCGCCGACTCCGCGCTGATGACGTCGGCGTTGATCGCAGTCGCAGCCGCACTCTTCTTCTTTTCGACCTGGAAGCGCTGGCCGGTGACGATGGTCGTCGCGGCACTGGTCTGCACCGGCGTCTACGGCCTGCGCTACCGACACTTCCTCGCGACCGACACGCTGCAGGCTTCGCGCAATTTCTACGGCGCGCTGCGCGTCAAGGAAAGCGGGACCGGCAGCGAACGCCGACGCGATCTCCTGCATGGCGTGATCCTCCACGGCGACCAGTACTTCGGCGACGAAGCGCATCGCCGCAAGCCCACGACCTACTACGGCGAGGGGTCGGGGATCGCTCTTGCGATACGTGAACTTCGCGCGCTGAGGCCCGAAGGCACGCCGATCGACGTCGCGATGATCGGCCTCGGTGCCGGCACGCTCACCGCATGGGGTCGGCCCGGCGATCGCTTCCGCATCTACGAACTCGATCCGGCAGTGGTCACGATCGCGCATCGCGACTTCACTTACCTGACCGACAGCCGGGCCCGCGTCGACATCGCGATGGGCGATGCGCGCCTGTCGCTCGAACGCGAGCTGGCCGATGGATCGGCGATCCCGTTCGACGTGATCGCAGTCGATGCCTTCTCGAGCGACTCGATCCCCGTGCACCTGATCACCCGCGAAGCGCTCGACATCTTCGTGCGGCACCTGAAGCCCGACGGGGTGATCGCGTTCCACGTTTCGAATCGCTTCCTGCGGCTCGCGCCCGTCGTCGCGCAACTGGCGGACGATGCGGACCTCGACGCCGTCGACATCATCGACGATCCGACCGACGACGACGACACGTCGTCGGAGTGGGTGCTCGTCACCCGCAGCGAAGCGTTCCTCGATCGGGACGCGGTCCGGAAGCAGGCGACCGAGATCGAGTCGATCGACGGCTTGCCGATGTGGACCGACCGCTTCAACAACCTGTTCAAGATCCTCAAGTAGCCCTCACCCTGTGCCGCTCATGAAATCGTCGAAGACCCCTCCCCCGAAGCCGCGTGCGAAGAAAGCGGCCAAGGCGCCCGTCAAGATCGGAGCGAAGCCGGGCGCGTCCGCCGAAGCGCCTCCGCAGGGACGCATGCGCAATCGCAAGGCCACGACGCGCGAGTCGCCGATCCACGGTCGCGGTGTCGTCGCGCGCATCCCGATCGCCGCCGGCGAGCGCATCTGCGAATACTTCGGCGAACGGATCGACTGGCCCGAAGCGTTGAGGCGTCATCCGCACGATCCGGAGCAGCCGTTCCATACGTTCTACTTCAGCCTCGACGACGACACGGTGATCGACGGCAACGTGGGCGGCGACTTCTCGCGTTTCATGAACCACTCGTGCGAACCGAACTGCGAAGCGGAGATGGTCAAGATCAACGGCGTCACGCGCATCTTCATCCTCGCGCTGCGCGACATCGAACCCGGCGAGGAGCTGGTCTACAACTACGGCCTGTCGCTCGACGAGCGCTACACGCCGACGCTGAAGAAGCAGTTCGCCTGCCGTTGCGGTAGCCCGAAGTGCCGCGGCACGATGCTGTCTCCGAAGCGGTAGGGAGGCACCGGACCTCACATTCAAATAGCGCTTGCACGTGTCGTGCGACCGTCCAATACTCTTTCCGGGCACCGCACACCATGCAGGGCCCGCACCGGCGTCTGACCGATGTCGTCAAGCTTCGTGATCGCACGCCGCCTCTCACGTTCCCGGGAGATCCACCATGAAGAGCCTCGTTCTCGTCGCCGCGACCGCACTGCTCGGCGCCTGCGCTTCCGCACCGACCAGCGCCGACCGCGCGGTCGCATCGTCTGCCGACACGAACGCGTACGGGCGAGACGTCGACGGGCGACAAATCAATGCGATCAACAATGTCGCGCGCACCAACGGTGTCGATGTCCACGGGATCAATTACCCCGAGGCCAAGCCGACGGCGCGCACCGCGGAGCCGGCGCCCGCCGCGACCGGGACTTGAGTCGACCCGCGAGAACGGTGAGGCGGGCGGACAGCGGAGCTTCCCTGCCGGCAGCTTGATGCGCACGAACACCGCTGGTCGTCTGGTTCGTTTCTGTAGTGGCGGCATCGTGGCGTCGCTCATTCCGTTGCTGTGGCTGGCGGGTTGCGGCGGGGACGGGTCGGGCAGCAGCGGCAACAGCACGACGACCACGACGACCACCGCCGCACCCACGGTCGACCAGCTCGCGAACGTCTGCACGCCTGCCGGCGAGAAGGCCTGGGAGCTCGCGCATCTGCAGGATGTCTATCTGTTCTATCGCGACATCGTGCCGGTCGACCCGAACGCGTACGCCACGCCCGAGGCCTACTTCAATGCGCTGATCGTCACGTCGAAGGATCGCTTCTCGTTCGTCGAGCCGCAGTCGACGGCCGACGCGTTCTTCAACGCGGGGCAGGACATCGGCTACGGCGCCGTCTTCAAGTTCGACGCGGGCAACCAGCTGCGGATCGGCTTCGTCGATGCGGGTGGGCCGCTCGCGCTGCAAGGCGTCGCGCGTGGCGCGCAGATCACGGCGATCGGCGGGACGGCAGTGTCGGCACTGACGACGGCGCAGATCAACAGCGCGCTCTTTCCCGCGACCGTCGGCGTGTCGCTGTCGCTGACCCTTCTCGACGAGAACCAGACCGTGCCGCGCAGCATCACCGTCGCATCCGCCAGCGTCGTCGAGAACCCCGTGCCGCTCGCCCCGGTGCTTCCGGCCGACGCCGCCGATCCCTTGTCGCCGAAAGTCGGCTACCTGCTGTTCGACGATCACATCGCCACGTCCGAAGCCGAGCTCGTCGGCGCGATCGCGAGCTTCAAGGCGGCCGGTGTCGCCGACGTCGTCGTGGACCTGCGCTACAACGGTGGCGGCTTCCTTTACATCGCGAGCGAGCTCGCGTACATGCTGGGCGGCAACCGCCTCGCGCCGAACGCGATCTTCGAGAAGCTGACGTTCAACGACAAGCATCCGGAGAAGACCAACGACCCGGCGAACACCGTGCCGTTCTATTCGACCTCGTCGTCGGGGCAGGTGTTGCCGACGCTCGATCTGCCGCGCGTCTTCGTCATCACGGCGCCCGGCACCTGTTCGGCGAGCGAGTCGGTCATCAACGGACTGACGCCGTTCGTGCAGGTGATCCGCATCGGCGGCACGACCTGCGGCAAGCCGTACGGATTCATCCAGACGAACAACTGTGGCGACGCGTACTTCGCCATCCAGTTCCAGGGCGTGAACAACGTCGGCTTCGGCGACTACACGAGCGGCTTCGCGCCGACGTGCGCGGTGGCCGACGACTTCGACCACGCGCTCGGCGACCCCGCCGAAGGCCGGCTGTCGGCGACGCTCGCCTACCGTCGCAGCGGCATGTGCCCGGCCGTGGCCGCGACGCAGGAAGGACTGCAGTCCGTGCCGGCGATCGAGCGCTTCCTCGGAAGACCGGATCGCCAGCGACGATTGCTGCGCTGACGGTCATCCCGTCGTTCCCGCGAAAGCGGGCCAGCGTCGTGGCGCGATCTTGAAGCCGTCACCCAGCGACGCTGGGTTCCCGCGTTCGCGGGAACGACAAGCGTTGATCACGTCTCCGGAAAGTTGCGCTCCCACACCGACGCGACCACCGGATCACGCTCGGTGATCGCGATCGACGCCATCGCCTTCGGGCAATGCTCCTGCAACCATGCCCGACCCGGACGCCAGCGCGAGACCATCGCGACGTAGACGTCCAGCACCGACCGCTCGGCCCCGAGCAGGAACGGCGCCGGCACGATCGCCGCCTCGAACGCGAGCCACGCGTCGCGCAGTCGTTGCAGCGCGTGGGCCTTGAGGCTGTCCTGCGACGTCGCCCCGTCGACCCAGCGCGACGGGAAGTCGCCGACGATGATCGGGACGTAGACGTTGGTCGCGAACGAGACCACCCACCGATAGACCAGCGCTCGCTGCGACGGATCGTTCGGCAGCAGGCGAGCCGCCGGATTCTGTTCCGCGATCCACAACGCGATCGCGGCCGACTCGGTCAGCACGGTGCCGTCGTCGAGCACCAGCGTCGGCACCTGCGCGAGCGGCTGGATCGCGCGCAATCGGTCCCACGCCTCGCGATCGTCCCACTCGAAGACGTTGCGGTCGAAAGCGATGCCCGCCAGCGCCAACAGCGCCTCGATCGCGGTCGACCCGCATCCGTTGCAACCGTGCAGTTCCATGTTGTCTCCCGAATGTCAAGGCAGTACCGCACACGTTCCTGCTTCCTTACGACGTGGGCCGATCCGTGGGCGATCCGTAGGCTACCTCGCATCAGTCTCGCATCGTGGCCATGCCGGCCCCCACCGAGGTTTGCCAGGAGAACGAAATGGAAATCGAACAAGCGCTTCGCAATGCGGACAACAAGGTGATCGTCGTGCTGGCTCTGATCTTCGGGGCACTGGTCTTCCTGATCGGCGTCGCGTCGAACGACGTGCCGTCGGAGATCCCGATGGTGCAATCCTCGTTCGACATCGCCCCACCGGTCGTCGCCCTGCCGGCCCCGTCGGAGAAGGCCGAAGCGAAGCCGCAGGTCGCGCTGCAGGTCGCCCATGTCGCCGCAGTGAAGACGGCTGCTTCGAAGAAGGACTACACCTGGTACGCCGACGAGGCAGCAAGCGGCGCGCGCCCGGATTCGCAACACTGATCGACCGCGCGCCGGTCGGTCAGAACTGGGCGGCCTCGTCGCAGATCTCGCTCGTCGTCGCATCGAACGCAGCGAGGAGTCCGCGGTGCGACGGGACGCGTCCCAGCAGCCCCTCGCGTTCCGACGGGTCGAGCGACTCGAGCTGCTGCATCAGCAACGCGCGGCCGGTCGCGAGGATCTCGGCCGCACGCGGAATGCCCTCGTCGGCGAGCACGTGATAGCAGGTCAGGTAGATCTGCAGCGGGTCCTCGGTCCCGTCCACCGTGCCGCCGCCGTCGAGAAAGCCGAGCACCGCATCGACGTGCGTCAGCGCCTGTCTGCCGTCGCCGGTCGCGCGCGCGACGCGTGCCAGGCCCGCGAGGCACTCGATCGCCATCATCTCGCGGCCGACCTTGCGGTACAGCGCCTCGGCCTCGACGAGGTGGCGCAGCGCTTCGTCGAACGCGCCCGTCGCGAGGTACGCCTCGCCGGCCGTCATCCCGGCCGCCGCGACGGCCTCCGGATTGCCGGTATCGCGCGCCATGCCGGCCCCGCGCAGTGCCGCTTCCAGCGCGCCGTCGACGTCGCCGTGGAGGCGCTTCGCGGTCGCGATGTTCAGTTGCGTGAGCGCCTCGAAGACCTTGAAGCCGACTTGCTGGTACAGCACCAGCGCCGACTCCGCTAGGGTCACCGCTTCGGGATAGTTGCCGAGGCACCGCTCGACGTCGCCGAGCGATGCGAGCGTGTTCGCTTCCGACGTGCGGTTCGACAGCTCGCGTGACAGGTCGAGGCAACGCCGGTAGTACTCACGACCGGTC
>CAXTPX010000052.1:0-9858 GCA_964246005.1 uncultured Burkholderiaceae bacterium
TGCGCGAGTCGATGCGATCATGCAGATCGATGCGGACCTCCAGGACGCGCCCGAGATGCTGGAGACGTTCTTCGAGCATTGGCAGGCGGGGTACGCCGTCGTCTATGGCGTCCGTCGCAAGCGTCAGGAAGGCGTGTTGATGAGCCTCTTCCGCCGCTTCGGCTACTGGCTCATCGATCTCGTCAGCGAGTACCCGATCCCGCGCGACGTAGGTGACTTCCGTCTGATCGACAAGCGGGTCGTGAAGGCGCTGCAGTGCTACAAGTCGTCGGACCCTTACCTGCGCGGCATGATCGCAGGCATGGGCTTTCGCCAGATCGGCATCCCCTACGATCGCGACGCTCGCATCGCCGGGGAGAGCAAGTTCCGCCTCGGGCAGTTGATCCGGCTCGGCTTGGCCGGTGTGTACAACCACTCCGTGTTGCCGCTGCGGCTTGCGTCGTACGCGGGCCTCGTGCTGCTCGCCATCAGCGTGCTCGGCACCCTGTACTACATCGCGATCCGCATCCTGCAGCCCGACCTCCCGCAAGGTCTGGCCAGCATCCACATCCTGGTCCTTTTCGGAATCGGCTTCCAGTCGCTCCTGCTCGGCATCCTCGGCGAGTACCTGCTACGCATCTATCTGATCGTGAGATCCGAGCCATTGGCGCTGATCGAAGACAGCGTCAACTTTCCACCCGAACAAATCAAGCTATGGCCTCACCCGACAAGGAGGGTCTTCGACGATGAAAGCCGTGATACTCGCCGGCGGCCTCGGCACTCGCATTGCCGAAGAATCGGACCACAAACCTAAGCCGATGGTCGAAGTCGGTGGATTGCCATTGTTATGGCACATCATGAAGACGTATTCGAGCCATGGCGTGAAGGACTTCATCGTATGCCTTGGCTACAAGGGCTACGTCATCAAGGAGTACTTCTTCAACTATTACCGGCACACGGCGGACCTCGAGATCAACCTCGCCGACGGCTCGCATCGCGTGCTCGGTAGCCAGGCCGAGGATTGGAAGATCACGCTGGTCGACACGGGCCCGGACACGATGACGGGCGGACGCCTGAAGCGCGTCGGTCACTTGCTCGGGGACGAGACGTTCTGCATGACGTATGGCGACGGCCTTGCCGACATCGACATTGGCAGCGAGATCGCTTTTCACAGGGCACACGGCAAGCTCGCCACGGTCGCGGCGGTGCAGCCGCCCGGTCGGTTCGGCGTGCTCGTCCAGGACGAGCGCGGGCAGGTCACGAGCTTCGAGGAAAAGCCCAGCGACGAGATCGGCTGGATCAACGGTGGCTTTTTCGTCCTCGAGCCCGGCGTGCTGCGCTACGTCGCCGACGACACGACATCGTGGGAGCGCGCTCCCCTGTCGAACCTCGCGCGCGATGGCCAGTTGACCGCCTTCCAGCACCATGGCTTCTGGCAGCCGTGCGACACGCTTCGCGACAAGCGCGAGCTTGAAGCGCTGTGGCAGCGAGGCCAAGCGCCGTGGCGCGTCCGTTCCACTGCATGAAGGCGGGCGCCATCGAACAACCAGTCAAGCGGGGATCGAGCAGGCTTCGCGGCCAGCTCGTAGGGCTGGTGATCTCGGTCGTCTGCATCGCATTTGTCGCGACGAAGATCGACTTCCATGCGTTGGGCCAGGTGCTCGTGCACTTCGACCTGCCTTGGCTGGCTGTAGGGCTCGCCAGTCTGGCAGTCGGATACACGATGCGAATCGCGCGTTGGGCGATGATGTTGCGGGCCGCTGGTGCGACGATCGACACCGCCTCCTGCGCGGCGCCGTTCCTCGGGTCCATCGCGCTCAACAACGTATTGCCGTTTCGGGCCGGTGACGTGGTGAGGGCACTGGTATTTCCGAAGCGACTGGGGCTCGAACGGACCACGGCGACTGCGAGTCTGCTGCTCGAACGCGTGATGGATCTGGCCGCGCTCGTGTTATGCCTCGGGATCGGCATCGCGCTTCTCGGTACGACGATCGAGCTGCCGATGAAGCTGCAGAGGCTGGTGGTCGTCGCGTCGATCGGAACGTCGGTGGTACTTGCCTTCATGCTGTTCGCGTCCGCGCGCATCAGTGCCCTGGTGCAGGCGACGCTCGACCGACGAGGCGCTCGACTGCCTGCGCTCGTCTCGCGAGGATTGCACATCGCAACGATCGTGTTCAACAGGATGGCAGCGATGTCCCGGCCACACGTCCTGTTGCGCCTTAGCCTGATGTCCATCCCGGTCTGGCTCGGCGAAGCCGGCCTCTATTTCGCGCTGACTCACGGGTTGCACGCGCCGCTCGGTTTCGCTGGCGCGTTGACGGTGATGGCGTTGACGACGCTGTCCACCCTCATCCCGTCCACACCCGGATACGTGGGCCCGTTCCATCTCGCCGCCTTTGCGGCGGCGTCGATGCTGGGGCTAGACTCGAACTCGGCAGGCGCATTCGCCATCCTCGCGCACTTCACGCTGTGGGCCGCGACGACCTTCGCGGGAGCGATCTCGATCCTTACACACCGTGACCTTTTCGCCGAAGGATCGCCGGCGAACCAGTAGACGCTTTGACGAACTGTCCGAGCCGGGCACGTGCCCATTCCCCTTTCTTCGACAATTGCTTGACTTCACCATGAACAAACCTTACGACCTCGCGATCGTCGGCGCCGGCTTTACGGGGCTGACCGCGGGGCTTGAAGCGGCCCGTGCCGGGCTGCGCGTTATCGTGCTCGAGACGGACTCCGAGCCGGGTGGCCTCGCCGGTACGTTCGCCTTCCGCGACGGCGTTCGCATCGAGAAGTTCTATCACCACTGGTTCAACAACGACGTTTACGTCCCTGCACTCGTGCACGAGTTGGGACTTGATGGACAGATCGTCACGCATCCGTCGCGGACCGGCATGTACTTCAACGGGCGCATGTGGAAGCTGTCTACGCCGCTCGATCTATTCCGCTTCACGCCGCTTTCCCTGATCGATCGCATCCGACTCGGGCTGCTCGTGTTGCAGGTCCGGCGTGTCAAGGACTGGCGAACGATCGAGCACCTGTCGATTCGCGAATGGCTGGAGCCGCTGTGTGGACCGACTGTGTACCGCATCGTCTGGCAACCGTTGATCGACTCGAAATTCTCCATCTATGCCGACGCGGTCAACGCGGTCTGGTTCTGGAAGAAGCTGGTCCTTCGCGGCAGCACGCGCGACAAGTCGGGCGGCGAAGAGCTCGCCTATTTCAAGGGTGGCTTCGGCAAGCTGGCCGAAGCGATGGCCGACGAAATCGTTCGCCATGGCGGAACCATCTGCTACGGCGCCGGGATCACGAAGGTCGAGGTCGACGGCAATCAGGTGGCATCGGTCGAAACCCCCCACGGCCCGGTCACGGCGACGCAATACCTGTTCACGCCTGCCTTCGAGCTGATTGCCCGCATGTTCGCAGGCGTCGCCGACCCTGCTTGGCTCGAGAAGCTGCGGCGCGTCAAGTATCTGGGCAACATGTGCCTTTCCCTCCAGCTCAACCGCAGTCTGTCGGGGACCTACTGGCTTAATGTGAACGATCCGGGATTTCCGTTCGTGGGCGTCATCGAACACACAAACTTCGATCCGCCGGAGCATTACAAGGGCACGCACATCGCATACCTGTCGCGTTACCTCGCCGTCGACGACCCCGTCTGGAAATATTCAGACGAGCATTACCTCGAGTTCGCGTTGGAGCACCTAAAGCGGATGTTCCCGGACTTCGAGCGATCCTGGATCATCGACTATCACGTCTGGCGCGCGGAATATGCCCAACCCGTGACGGAGCGGAACTACAGCCAGTATGTTCCGGGCCGTGAGACGCCATTCACGAACGCCCTGATCTCCACGATGGCGCAGATCTATCCCGAAGATCGAGGGACGAATTACGCTATCCGCGAGGGTCAGAGTGTCGCCAAGACGTTGATCCAAACCGCACGCACGTCGGCGGCTCAACCGTGACACGACCAGTCTCGTCGAATGACTGACCTGTCCGATCACCCATCCGAAGACCGGTCGGGTTTACCCAAAGCCACCTTCACGAACCGGCATTGGCCGGTGATGCTGTGCCTCACCGTGCTGGCGCTCGGGTTCGTTCATCTGAAAGCGACCCCCGCACCGCGAGTCGGCGATGGCAGCGAGTACTACGCTCTCTTCATTGCATGGCGCGATACGTTGCGACCATTCATGACACCTGCAAGTTGGGCAGGGTACGCGGCATTCTTTGAGGCACACCAAGTCCCTTATCTGGTTGCGCCGGACGCGCTGAAGGCCGCCTTCCCGGCCCTCGTTTCCGGGAACACGGCCGACTTCAACCACTTCTGGTTCTACGGTCTGATTCCGGCTCTCGTCGCACGTCTTCTCGCACCACTGGTCAAGGTACATCCGCAGACGATGTTTCTCGCTTTTCACTACTTCCTGGCCGCACTCCCGATCGCCCTGTCGTGGAAATACTTTCGATGGCGCGGACTCTGGGCGACGGTCATTCTCTTCCTGCTGTCGCCAGCCGTCTGGTACGCCGACAAGGTGCACACGGAGTTCTTCACGGTCTCGCTGGTGCTGTGTTCGGTGATCTTCTTTCGCGCCGGTCGCTTGTTGCCGTCCGCACTGTGTCTCGCGCTCGCGTCGACGCAGAACATCAGCCTGCTGGCGGTCGCCTTGATCGTCGTCCTCATGGACGTCGTGCGTCGGCATGGGCGCCTTCCCTATTCCACCGGGGACGCGGTTACTCTGATTGCCACCGCGTTCGCAGTTGCAATCCACCCGCTGTATTACTTCTTCCGGCTCGGTGCCTTGACACCGCAGTTGGTCGCGGGAGGCGCCGAGATCGGCGCCAACTTGAAGACCTTCTACCTATGGTTCCTCGACCCAGACCTCGGGCTTCTACCGAACTGGCCGCTGATCGTTTTCCTCTTCGTATTGACCCGAATCAGGACGGTACTGCTGAAGCCAGAAGCAGTGCTCACGGAGTTGGAGGAGCGACGCCCTTCGGCGCCGGGCTGGCTCGTCTACGTCGGCAGCTACCTGCTGATCAATCTCTTCGCCCAATCGTCCACGCAGAACCTAAACTCGGGAGCGACACCGGGACTCGCACGCTATGCACTCTGGTATGTACCTCTCTTCTTTCCCATCTGTCTCGGTGTCGGCGCGATGCTGGAAGATGCGTTCGCGCGGCGACCTTCCGGCGCCGCCAGCCTCGACCAGGCTGTGTACCGCGATCGAACGCGACGCCGGCTGGTCGGGGCGACGCTGATCTGCGGGCTCGCTGGTGGATGTGTCTACAGCTACGTGTACTTCAGGCCCGCGCTGACCGAAGCCGGGGCCTATGAGCCGTCGTGGTCCTCCGCATTGCTCCAGCGGTACGCGCCGGGCCTATACGACCCGCCTCCTGAAGTCTTCATGGAGCGTTACGGGATGATCGGTGAAAGCGTCGAGCTCAACCATGCTCGGGCGATCGTCGGCCCGGACTGCAGGAAGCTGTTGCTGCTCCGGCGAGACAACCCGCTCGTGTTCGGTGGCCCTACTTGCATGTACTCTTCGCAAAAGCTCGTCCAGGTCTTGAATCAATCCGGCCGGCCCGGCTTCAACATCGATTCGCGATACGTCCGACTCACCGACGAAGAAGCCGCGAGAGCGCGCTACTCGGTCGAATCAAACGCGTGGGAACCGGTCGACCCGACAGGACTCAACCAGGCCGTTCTCGCTGCGGGTTGGGGTACGAGCGAGGCGTGGGGCGTCTGGTCTTCCGCGAAGGTGCCGGAATTAAGATTCCCATGCACCGAGGGTGCGACACCGGTGCGCATCGACCTCTCCCTTCGAGCCTTCCTGACTGCAGGTCACGAAGCGATCAGAACCCGCTTCATGGTGGCCGGCAAGTTGGTCGAGGAGCAGACCTTCAAGCTGCCCGATGTGGCTGAACGGGTCGTTTCGTTAGCAGTGCCCTCTGGCAGCTGCCAGGATGGCCGGGTGAAGGTCGCGATCGACATCATCGAGCCGATGACGCCCTTGGCGCTCGGGCTATCGGATGACGCGCGCCTGCTCGGCGTCGGGCTCTCGCGCTTCCGCCTCGAGGGCAAACAGTGAACCGCCCGAGTCGTCGAGGCATTGGCAGCAGTGACGGTGGCACGTCTCGACGCGTCAGGGCAACGGAACTTCGCCTGTCGCCGTCGAACCCGCCGTCGCAAATGCCGTCGCATTCGCAATACATCGATGGAACGAAATGAAAACTGCAATCATCACTGGCGTGTCGGGTCAGGACGGCGCCTACCTGGCCCAGTTGCTCCTGGAAAAAGACTACAAGGTTTATGGCACATACCGCAGAACCAGTTCCGTCAACTTCTGGCGCATCGAAGAGCTTGGTGTACATGGCCATCCAAATCTCGAGCTGGTCGAGTATGACCTGACCGATCTTGGAACGAGCATTGCGCTGGTGCAAAAAGCGCGGCCCGACGAGATCTACAACCTCGCTGCGCAAAGCTTTGTCGGCGTGTCGTTCGATCAACCTACGACGACCGCGCAGATCACCGGCATCGGCGCACTCAACCTGCTGGAGGCGATCCGCCTCGTCGACCCGAAGATCCGCTTCTACCAAGCCTCGACCTCGGAGATGTTCGGCAAGGTGCAGGCGATCCCGCAGAAGGAAGACACACCCTTCTACCCGCGCAGCCCGTACGGCGTCGCGAAGCTCTATGCCCACTGGATGACGGTCAACTATCGGGAGTCGTACGGCATCTTCGGCTGCAGCGGCATCCTGTTCAATCACGAGTCGCCATTGCGGGGACGCGAGTTCGTGACGCGCAAGATCACCGACACCGTCGCGAAGATCAAGCTCGGCAAGCAGGACTGGCTGGAGCTCGGCAACATCGACGCGAAGCGGGATTGGGGCTATGCGAAGGACTACGTCGACGGCATGTACCGCATGCTGCAGATCGATACGCCCGACACCTACGTGCTCGCGACCAATCGCACCGAGACGGTCCGCGACTTCGTCACGATGGCGTTCGCAGCGGCCGGATTCACGATCGTGTGGAGCGGCAAGGACGCGGACGAGACCGGACGCGACCAGGCGACCGGAAAGACGCTGGTCCGCATCAATCCGAAGTTCTACCGACCAGCCGAGGTCGAGTTGCTGATCGGCGATGCGGCCAAGGCGCGTGCGGTCCTCGGCTGGCAGTCGAAGACGACGCTCGAGCAACTCTGCACGATGATGGTCGACGCGGACCTGCGTCGCAACGCGCAGGGCGCGTCGTTCTAGACTCGATGACGACTATGCTCGTCGATCGGCAGAAGGTTCACCGCTGCGATGGCTGAAAGCACGGGCAACACGCGCGTCGGAAGCGGGCGCGTGCTCGTAACCGGCGCCAACGGTTTCACCGGCGTCTGGTTGCAGCGGGAGCTCGAGTCGTCGGGCTACGAAGTGATCGGCACGTGCATCGCGGATGCGGCCGCAGGGCAGCGAGTGCTGGACATCACGTCCCCTGCCGATTGCGTGGCCATCGTCGACGACGTACGACCCGACTACGTCATCCATCTCGCCGCCATTAGCTTCGTGCAGCACGCCGACGCGACCGACTTCCATCGGGTCAACGTACTCGGCACCCGGCATCTGCTCGACGCGCTCGTCGGTGCGGCGGTGGCGCCGAAAAAGGTCTTGATCGCAAGCAGTGCGAACATCTACGGCAACGTGGGCGGCGTGGCGCTCACCGAAGAACAACCGGCCGCGCCCGCGAATCAATATGCGGCGAGCAAGCTGGCCATGGAGCAGATGGCCGCGACCTACTTCGACAAGCTGCCGATCGTGATGACCCGGCCGTTCAACTACACCGGGGTCGGTCAGTCGCCTTCGTTCCTGGTGCCGAAGATCGTGTCCCACTTCGCGCGTGGCGCCCGTACGATCGAACTCGGCAACACCGAGATTGCGCGCGATTTTTCCGACGTGCGCATGGTGGTCGATGCGTATCGGCGTCTCGTCGAGGCACCGGTCCGCGGCAGGACGTTCAACATCTGTACGGGCGTCGCCGTGTCGCTGCGCGAAATCATCGCAATGATCGAGGAGATCGCCGGCTACGCGATCGATGTGCAGGTCAATCCCGAGTTCGTCCGCGGCAACGATGTCCTGCAACTGACCGGCGATCCTCGCGCGCTGATCGGCGCGATCGGACCGATCGCAGCGATCCCGTTTCGTGACACGCTGACAAGCATGTACGAAGCGATGCGGACCGACGAACAGGCCAGGGGTTGACGGTGGTGGACCGGCGCAACCGGGGCGCGCGAGACCTTGCGACCCGTAACCATTGACGTTTGAAGACCCGCCTTGAAAGGACCGACCAGCACGCTGTCCGGTGCGATGTCCAACCTGGCAGCGCAGGGCATACCGTTCCTGCTCCTGCTCTTGATCACGCCGGTGCTGCTGCGCTCGCTGGGCCCCGAGCGCTACGGTGCACTGATCCTCTTCAACCTTATTCCGCAGATCGCCGGTCAGCTCGACCTCGGCTTCGCGACCGCCGCGACGCGCGGGTTCGCCCAGTACAGCGCACGGGGCGATCGCGTTGCAGCGCTGCGGCTGTTCCGCGAAGTGCTGGTGCTCCTCAGCCTGTGGGGCACGGCGCTGGCGGTCGTCTTCTATCTCTGCCGAGCAGCGATCGCGCATGCGCTCAAGCTCGACACGATCGTCGACGACGACTCTTGGATCTACCTGTCCGCCGCGGTCGCGATTCCCGTCGCGCTGGCCAATCTGGCCACGCTGGTGCCGCTGCGGGCGCTGGAGCGTTACGGCCGCGCCGCGCGCATCCAGGTCGGTGTGGGAATGGCCTACTGGACCGCCTGCGCGGTCTGGGCGCCGCGCGGCGGCACGCTGGCCGAACTGGTCGCGCTCGGCACCGCGACGGTCGTCGTCGGCACCGTCGCGCTGTACTTCGCGGCGCACGATCAGCAGTCGTCGTTGGGCGCCGGCGCGGACATCGGCCCGATCGCCGCGGTGCCGGACGTGACGATCATGCCGGTCGTCGTCGCGCTGCCAGGTTCGCGCTTCCTGTTGCGACCGTTCCTGCCGCTCAGCGCCGGTGCCTTCGTCGCACAGGCCAGCTCACTTGCGACCTATCACGCCGACAAGCTACTCGTGGCGGCGTTGATCTCGCCGGCGGCGGTCGGCGCGTATGCGATCTGCACCAACATCGCCAACAAGATCCTGCTGGTGGTGGCGGCCGGCACGACGTTCACCTTTCCCCGCTCGGCGAAGCTGCATGCCGAGGGCGATCTCGCCGCGGTCGCCGCCACGTTCCGCGGGACCACGCGGGTCGCGATGCTGGCGGCCACCGCGATCGCCGTCAGCGTCGTCGCCCTCGCACCCGCATTCCTTCACGTGTGGGTCGGCGCGAGCTTCGCGGACGATTTCGGCGCGACGCTGCGTCTGCTCGCGGTCGGCTATGCGATCTCGGCTGCGTCGGTCGTGGCGTCGAACGTGGCGTTCGGGATCGGCGAAGTCCGCATCCCGGCGATGTTCGCGATCCTCGGCGGCGTGATCACGCTGGTCGCGGTGAGCCTCCTTGCGCCGCGCTACGGCGCACCGGGCGCCGCCGGCGCCGCGGTGATCGGGATGTCGCAGGCCGCCGTCTTCAACAGCGTGGTGGCACGCCGGCTCGGACCCGAGGCCCGCATGGCGTCGTGGCCGCTGCTGTGGCGCCTCGCGGTCGTCGCGGTTCCGGTCGGGCTGGTGTCGGCTGCGTCCGCTTCGCTGGTCGGCGGCTGGCTCTCGCTGCTCGCATTCGGCGCGGTCACGAGCGGGACGTTCGTCGCGTCGTGGCTGGCGTTGTTCGCCGACGCCGACGAGCGGACGCGGCTGAGACGACTGACGCGATTCGCGTGGCGGCCGGGCAATGAT
>CAXTPX010000053.1:0-9745 GCA_964246005.1 uncultured Burkholderiaceae bacterium
CCTCGCGCGCCGTCGCGTGGGTCGCGGGCGCGGGGCGCTGCGCCTCGGACGTCGTCGGGGTCACCAGCGTGAAGGCCGGGTTCGGCACGCCGGCCTCCTTCAGCAACGCCTTCGCGCGCGCCACGTCGCGCTTCGGCACCGGAACGTTCTTCGCGTAGTACGGGTTGGTCGGCGAGACCCACTGGTTGCCGACCGTCGCCTCGTTGTCCATCACGACCTGCACGAGTCCCTGACGATCGAGCGACAGCTCGAGCGCTTCGCGCACGCGCGGATCGCGGCCCAGCGGGTTCTTCTGCGCGAGGTCGCTCTTCGCGAGATTGATGTCGAGGCCCTGGTAACCGATCTCGGTGATGTGCGCGACCTTGAACTTCTTCTCGGACTCGAGCCGGCCGATGTCGCTAGCGGCGACCCGCTCGATGAAGTCGAGTTGGCCCGAGCGCAGGTTCGCGAGCCGCACGGTCGCGTCGGGAATCGGCGTGTAGATCACGCGGTCGAAGTGGATCGCGTCCTTGTTCCAGTACTGCGGGAAGCGTTCGAACACGATGCGGTCCTGCGCGATCCGCTCGACGAACCTGAACGGGCCCGAACACACCGGCTTCGTGCCGAAGCGCTCCCCTTCGGCCTGGGCGGCCTTCGGCGAGACCATCATGCCGGCGCGGTCGGCGAGCTGCGCGAGGAGCGGCGAGAACGGCACCGACAGGTTGAAGCGCACCGTCGTCGTATCGATCACGTCGACGCTCGCGACCGGCGCGAGTTCGCCACGCCGGTTCGAGCCGGCCATGTTCTTGTGGCGCTCGATGTTGAACTTGACCGCCGCGCCGTCGAACTTCTCGCCGTCGTGGAACACGACGTCGCTGCGCAGCTTCATCGTCAGCGTCTTGCCGTCGGCCGACCACTCGTACGACGTCGCCAGCTGCGGAACGATCGCGAGCTTCTCGTCGATGTCGAGGAGCTTGTCGCAAAGCGCCGCGAAGACGATGCGCCCGACGAAGCTCCGCGCGAGCGTCGGGTCGAGCACGTCGGGGTCTTCGCCGAGCCCGATGCGCAGCGTCTGTGCATGGACGAGCATCGGCGACAGCAGGCAGACGAGAACGAACCACGGGAGGCGACGACCGGACATGACGGGCTTTCGGGAGGAGACGGATTCAGGCATCGCGTGCCGGCCCGGCGCGAACGAACGCGGACTGCAGCGCGGCCAGACGTCGCTGCGACGATGACGCGACCGCGATCGCCACCGGCGTCCTCGTCGCCGGCGCCAGGTCGCGCCAGAAATGACAGGCGACCGCGTGCGCGTCGCGCGTGTCGAGCGCCGGCGCCTGTTGCGAGCACAACGGCCGCGCGTGCGGACAGCGCGTGTGGAAGTGGCAGCCCGTCGGCGGGTCCATCGGGCTCGGCACGTCGCCCGCCACCAGCAGGCGCTCGCGTCGCGCGCCCGGCACGGGCAGCGGAATCGCCGACAGCAGCGCCTGCGTGTACGGATGGCGCGGCTCCGCGAAGAGCGCGTCCTTGTCGGCGAGCTCGACGATGCGGCCGAGGTACATCACGGCGATGCGGGTCGCGATGTGCTTGACGACCGCGAGGTCGTGCGCGATGAACAGGTAGGCGATGCCGAAGCGGCGCTGCAGGTCGGCCAGCAGGTTGACGACCTGCGCCTGCACCGACACGTCGAGCGCGGAGACCGCCTCGTCGCAGACGATCAGCCTCGGCTCGACGGCGAGCGCGCGTGCGATGCCGATGCGCTGCCGCTGCCCACCGGAGAACTCGTGCGGATAGCGGCTCGCGTGCTGCGGGCCGAGACCGACCGTGTGCAGCAGATCGATCACGCGCTCGCGATGGCGGCCCGCCTGCAGGCCGTGCAGGTTCAGCGGCTCGGTCAGCGTCTGGCTCACCGTCATGCGCGGGTTCAGCGACGCGTACGGGTCCTGGAAGATGATCTGCATCGTCCGTCGTTGCGCCCGCAACCCGGACGCGTCGAGCGTGCCGAGGTCCCGGCCCCCGAACGACACGCGTCCCGCGGACGGTTCGATCAGCCGCAACACGAGGCGACCGAACGTCGACTTGCCGCAGCCGGACTCGCCGACGACCCCGAGCGTCTCGCCGGGCGCGATCGAGACGTCGATGCCATCGACCGCGCGGACGGCGCCGCGCGTGCGACCGAGGAACCCTCCCCAAATCGGAAAGTGCTTTCGCAACCCTTCGACCTGCAGCAATGGCGGGCCGTCGGTCATGCGAGCGCTGCTTCGAGCACGCCGGGCATCAGGACCGCGACGTCGAGCGGCGCCTTCCAGCACGCCGACCAGTGCGCATCGTCGACCTCGAACAGCGGCGGTGCTTCCGCCCGACAATGCGCATCGGCGAACGGACAGCGGTCCGAGAACGAGCAGCCGGGCGGACGATGCAGCGGATCGGGTACCTGTCCCTCGATTGCCGCGAGTCGTGCCTGCGGCAGGTCCATGCGCGGGATCGAACCGAGGAGACCGATCGTGTAAGGATGCTGCGGCGTCTCGAACAGCGCCTGCACCGATGCGCGCTCGACGATGCGCCCGAGATACATCACCAGCACCTCGTCGGCGACCTCGGCGACGACGCCGAGGTCGTGCGTGATCAGCACGATCGCGGTGCCGGTCTCCTCCTGCAGCGAGCGCATCAGCGCGAGGATTTGCGCCTGGATCGTCACGTCGAGCGCCGTGGTCGGCTCGTCGGCGATCAACAGGCGCGGCTCGCACGCGAGCGCCATCGCGATCATCGCCCGTTGCCGCATGCCGCCCGAGAGCCTGTGCGGATACACGTGGAAGCGCTCCGCCGGCGCGGGCATGCGGACCTTCGCGAGCATCGCGATCGCGCGCGCGGTCGCTTCCCTGCGGTCGATCGGTCGATGGCGCAGCAATCCCTCGACGATCTGTTCGCCGATCGTGAACGCGGGGTTCAGCGACGACATCGGCTCCTGGAAGATCATCGCGATGCCGTTGCCCCGCAGGTCCTGCAGCGCGCGTTCGGGGGCGCCGACGAGTTCCATGCCCTCGAAGCGAATCGAGCCGCCGACGATGCGACCGGGCGGGTCGGGCACGAGTCCCATGATCGACAGGGCGGTCACGCTCTTGCCGCAGCCCGACTCGCCGACGATCGCGAGCGTACGGCCGGACGCCACGGAGAACGTGACGCCGTCGACCGCGGCGAAGGTGCCGGCGTCGGTCGTGAACGCGGTGCGCAGGTCGCGCACGTCGAGGAGCGGCGCAGGGGCAGGCGGCTCGGGGATCGTCATCGCGGCCGGAGCCTCGAGGGCCAGTCGGCGTGAGCAAGGATCGACCGGGGCATCGACGTCGTCGCGGGAGAGGGGTGAGGAACGTCGGGCGGGGCGCCGAGGCTGCGGTGTATCTTAGCGCGCCGATCGGCGTCCGTGACGAAGGCGGCGGGCAGATCTGGAAACGTCGTCGTCCCCGCGGAGGCGGGGACCCAGCGTCGTCGGGTGACAACAAGCGGACCGGGCAACGACACCGGGGTCCCGCCTGCGCGGGAACGGCGGGTCGACCTTGCCGTGCCGGCATCTCCCAGGGAGCCACCGTTTGAACACCACCCACCCCCGCCGCATCGTCGTCGCCATCACCGGCGCGAGCGGTGCGATCTATGGGGTCCGCCTGCTCGAAGCGTTGCGCGAGATCGACGGATGCGAGTCGCACCTCGTGCTGTCGTCGGCCGGCGGTCTCACCGCGTCGCAGGAACTCGACCTGTCGCGCGCCGACATCGAGAGCCTCGCGGACGTCGTGCACGGCTCGCGGGACATCGGCGCCACGATCGCCAGCGGATCGTTCGCGACGCTCGGCATGGTGGTCGCCCCGTGTTCGATGAAGACGCTCGCGAGCATCGCGCACGGTCTTGCCGACAACCTCGTCGCGCGCGCCGCCGACGTGGTGTTGAAGGAACGTCGGCGCCTCGTGCTGCTCACGCGCGAGACGCCGCTCAACCTCGCGCACCTGCGCAACATGGTCACGGTCACCGAGATGGGCGCGATCGTCTGCCCGCCGGTGCCGGCGTTCTACAACCGGCCGGAGACCATCGCGGAACTCGTCGACCACACCGTCGCCCGGGTCCTCGACCTGTTCGAGCTCGAACATCACGTGCAGGTCAGGCGCTGGCCGGGGTTGAGGGGGTCGGACGAGTCGCCGCCGGCGTGATCGGTAACGATTGGGTAACCGCTGTCGGTCGGGAACGGTCTCGACCCGGGGCAGCGGTGTACCGTGCTGCTGCTTCCATCATCGGACCGATCGTTTGATGTCATCGTCTTCCCGAACTACGGTCGTCGTCGCGTGGTTGCAGCGCATCCTTCGCGTCGCCGGCGCAGTCGCATGCGCGGTCGGCGCCGCGGCCGTCGTCCATGCGCAGGAGCCGCCTACCGAAGCGATGCCCGAGCTGGTTTCGTCGGCGCCGCCGATCGCGCTGACCGAGGACGAGGCGCGCGCGGCGCTGGCGACACCGGTGACCGACAGCGCGCCGCTCGACGAGCGCATCGCGTTGCTCGTGCGTCAGCGCAGCGCGAGCCGCATCCTCGGCGAACAGGCGGCGCGCCTGCGGGCCCTCGATCAGCTCGTGTCGATCGGGAAGGGTCGCCCCGAGTGGCCCGGGTGGATGCTCGACGCGATGAACGGCCAGTTCGGCTTCGGCAGCCAGTCGCGCGGCATCGAGATCGGCGAGGCGCTGCTGGCCGAGTCGAACCTGATGCCGGGCCTCCGGGCCAACGCGGCGTCGAACCTCACGTGGAAGTATTGCCAGGTGAACGACGTGCGCAACTGCGAACGCGCGTGGAGTGTCGCGCAGCGCGCGAGCGATCAGTTGCCGGCGTCGCTCGGCGCGAACGAGCGCGACTACGCGAACGTGCAGTTCCTGCAGGCGAAGAGCGAAGTGCTGCGCACGCGTGGTGACGCCGATGGACGCGTCACGGCGCTCCGCGAGGGCGTCGCCGTCGCGCGCCGCAGCCAGGAGCGGATCGGCGCGGCCACCGGCGCGGACCCGAAGAACTACGCGTACCGCGGCGCGATCAACCTGTACGACTACACGGCCGGGCAACTGGTCTACGCGCTCGACGCGCAGGGGAGGTCGGCCGAAGGGGTCGCGGTCGCGCAGGACGGCCTCGCCCGGGCGCGCCTCGGCAATCTGGGGCCGGACTCGCTCGGCGCCTGGAACCAGCGACTCGCCGCGGCGTTGATCGGCGAGCGACGTTACGACGAGTCGCTCGCTGCGAGCCGTGCGGCGCTGGTCGAGTTCGAGCGCACCGGCGGCCAGGTCAACGGACTGCAGGTCGCACTCGCCCGCACCGCCGAAGTCCGTGCGCTGATCGGCCTCGAACGCTGGCTCGAGGCCGACCAGACCTACACGGCCTTCCTCGACTCGATCCGCGGCGATCGCGCTGCGTACGACCGTAGCTACAACGGGATGTTGTTCGCGTTGCTCGCGGCCAAGAGCGGCCGCCTCGACGTCGCGCTGAAGACGATCGAAGGCTCGTATCGCTATCGTCAGCGGATCTACGGCGTGAACCATCCGCTGACGGTCGAGGCGCGCGCCGTGCGCGGCGCGATCTACCTGATCGGCGACAGCCCGGGCAATGCGCGCGCCGACTACGAGGACTTCTTCACCGCGCTGCTCGAGACGCCGGCCGGCTGGCCCGCCCTCGCGCCGGTGGGTGCTCGCGGCGCCTCCCTGTCGATCGTGCTGCCCGAGTACCTGCGCTACGCGGCGAAGCTGTACGCGGCCGGCGGTGCCGACGCGATCGACGGCCGCATGCTGGATCGGCTGGTGCAGGTCGCCGACCGGCTCGGGTCCGGCGTCGCCCAGCGATCGATCCTCGAGAGTTCGGCGAAGGTGCGAAGCGGCGACCCGGCGCTGGTCGCGTTGCTCGGTCAGGAGCAGGACCTGCGCGGCAAGGTGCGCGACGCGTACGCGCTCGCGTATGCCGACGTGCTCGCGACCGACGTGAAGGACACGCCCGACGATCGCAAGAAGGTCCTGCGCGACCAGTTGAAGCAGCATCGCGACCAGGCCGAGGCGTCGCAACGCCAGCTCGACGACGTACGGAAGCAGCTCGCGACGCGCTTCCCCGCGTTCATCGCGCTCGTCAACCCGGTCAATCCGCACACGGCCGCGATCCGCAAGGCCTTGTTGCCGGGCGAGGCCTTCGTCGGCCTGTATCCGAGCCGGGAAGGAACGTTCGCCTGGGCCGTCAATGCCAACGGCAAGACCGCGCTCGCGATCTCGAAGTGGACCGATGCCGACGTCGCGAAGCGGGTCGCCGCGTTGCGGGCGACGCTCGATGTCGGCGACCGCCTGCCGCGACTGCCGGCGATGGACTTCGCGGCATCGCAGGCCATCTACGACGAGCTGATCAGGCCGCTGCGGCCGGCGCTCGCGGGCGCCACGGTGCTCGACATCTCGGCGGGCGGTGCGCTCGGCTCGCTGCCGATGGCCGCACTGCTCACGGTCCGGCCACCGATCCGAAGACCGCGCCGTGGCTCGTGCGCGAGTTCGCGATCGCGCAGACGCCGGGCGCCGCGGCCTTCGTCACGCTGCGCAATGTCGAGGCGAAGAACATCGCGCCGAAGGCGATGATCGGCTTCGGCGATCCGCAGTTCCGGATCGGCGCAGCGCCCACGCCTGCAGCGGGCGGCCCGCCGAAGGCCCGCAACCTCGTCGTCGCCGCGACCGCGCAACAGGCCTCGACGTACTCGATCGAGAAGGGCTTCCGCTATGCGTCGATCCCCGCGTTGCCCGAGACGCGCGACGAGCTGATCGCGCTCGCGAACGCGGTGGGCGCCGACCCGAACGGCGACCTGGTGCTCGGCGCCGCGGCGACACGGAAGGCCGTGATGACGACGCCGCTCGCCGACCGGCGCGTGGTCGCGTTCGCGACGCACGGCCTGCTGCCCGGCGAGATCCCGTCGTTGTCGAAGCCGGCGCTCGCGATGGCGGCGACCGCCGACGACGAGTCGCCGCTGTTGAACCTCGACGACGTGCTGACGCTGAAGCTGAACGCGCAGTGGGTCGTGCTGTCGGCGTGCAACACGGCCGGCGGCGAGCGAGACGGCGTGGCCATGTCGGGTCTCGTGCGCGGCTTCTTCTTCGCAGGGACGCGCTCGGTGCTCGCGACGCAGTGGGCGGTCGAGTCGGAGGCGTCGCGCCAGCTCGTCGCGCAGATCTTCGCAGGCGTGGCGAAGGATCCGAAGGTCGGGCGCTCGGTCAACCTGCAGCGCGCGCAGCTCGCGATGATCGACGGCACCGTCGGTGGCGGCGCGTACGCGCATCCGTTCTACTGGGCCCCGTACACGCTGTTCGGCGATCCGCTGCGGTGAGGCCATCGACGATCGCCTGACCACAGCGCTGCGCACGGCGGCGCGGCCATGGTCGATCGCGCTCGCATCGCTCGACCCGCGCGGGTTCTACGTCGCGCTCGCGCTGGTCCTCGGCGCATGGGTCGTCGTCACGAACCTGTTCGACCGCGAACATCATCGCGAGGCATCGACCTACGACTGGATGCTCGCGCATCGCTTCCGCGTGCCGGTGCCTGATCCGGACATCGTGCTGATCGATATCGACGAGCGTTCGCTCGCCGCGATGGCGGCCGATTACGGCCGCTGGCCATGGCCGCGCGACACGCTCGCCACCGTGCTCGCGGGCGTGGAGGCAGAGGGCGCGAAGGTCGTGGTCTTCGACATCCTGTTCGCCGATGCGGACCAGCAGAACCCGGTCAGCGAACGCGCGTTCGAAGAAGCCGTCGCCGCGAGCCGCATCGCGTACTTCCCGGTGCTGCGGTTGAGCCCGGGCAACGATGCGGCGAGCAAGGTGCACGCGAGTCAACTGGTCGGTCTGGTCGATCGGTCGCGCGGCGGTGGCATCGCTCATGATGACCCGACGCTCGCCGTCGCGCTGCCGTACTTCGCGAGCGTCGTCGCGGGTGGCCGGCTCGGGACGCACAACGTCGATCCCGACCCCGACGGCCTGATCCGCCGCTATCGACTGTGGGAGGACGTCGGCGGCCGTCGCGTGTTGTCGCTGCCCGCGCGGATCGCGCTCGATGCGGGGTGGCCGATGCCGACGGACGCCACGAAGACGCTGCGCTTCAATGGTCGCGCGATGGCCTATCGCAGCGTCGCGTTCTCGGACGTGTTCCTCGACTTCCTCCGCAAGGACAGGACACGGCCGGTGAACGAGTTCCGCGGCCGCATCGTCGTGATTGGCTCGACCGCCGCCGGTCTTTTCGACCTCAAGTCGACGCCGATCTCGCGCATCCATCCCGGCATGGACCTGCTCGCGACAGCGATCGACGACACGCGCAACGCTCGGTTCATCGACGAACTCGGCACGGGCGCCGACATCGCGATCGCGCTGGCGCTGCTCGCGGCAATGACGTGGCTCTCCATCCGTTACTCGCACGAACAGTTGCGGCTCGCGTTCGTGATCGCGCCTGGTCTCCTCTTCGGCATCTCGTATCTCAGTCTCAATCTGTCGCACGTCTTCGTCGACCTGGCGTCACCGGCTTCGATCGCGTTCGTCTACTTCTCGGTCGTCAAGCTGTACAGCGCGCAGGTCAGGAAGCGGTGGAGCGAAGGCGAGCTGTTCGCACCGCTCTTCGATCCGTCGGCCGCACACTGGGTCGGCTGCCTCGCGAGCGCGTCGGGCTCCGGCCGGCGGGTCTCGGGATTCGAGACGCGCTACCTGAATCTGCTGCGCAGCGCGGCGCCGCACGTGCGCCTCACGTCGGGCCTCGACGCGCAGACCTCGCTCGGCAGCGCGTTCGCCGGCGTGCTCGTCGCGACCTGGGTCGAACGATCCGGCGACGCGGCTGCGATCGAGCGGGATCGTCATGAGGCCCATGCGTTGCTGGCGGGTCTGCGCCGGCTCGACGCGCAGAACGGGAAGATGCCGATGCGGTTCCTCGAAGAGACGATCGTGGCGGACCCGAGTCCCGTCGACACGTCGAGCGCCCCCGTCGTGCCGTCCCGCCTCGATCGCTTGCGCGCGCTGGTGAGCCGCACCGTGTTGCAGATGTCCGAAGGAGCCGCTTCATGAAGACCGTCGTTCTCTCCATCGTCCTGATGTCGTCGTTCGCCTGCGCAAGCGCTGCGGAGACGAAAGCACGCGGCCCGCTCGACCTGCGCGCGGATCGCTACACCGATGCGGCGGTGGTCGCGAAGGTCGCGGGCGACACGCCGGTCGAGGCGCTGAAGACCGAGGCCGGCTGGGTGCAGGTGCGGGCCGGGGAACAGGTCGGCTGGGTGCGCGCGACGGGCCTGACCGGCGACGGTGCCACGGTCGCGTCGCTGGCCCGGCTCGACAGCGGCCGCAGCGCATCGGGCAACCTGGTGGTCGCAGCCGGCATCCGGCGCATCCCGAAGGCTTCGAAGCACGCGCTGATCATCACGGTCGAATCGACCACGCTGCACGACGGCACCTTGCGCCGTTGGCCTGGCGTCGTCGACGACCGTGCCGCGGGCCGACTGATCGCCGGACGTCTCGGCGTCCCCGACGAGAACGTGGTCGAGGCGGATCTCGGAGCGCTCGTTTCGTCGAAGGCGAGCCTGGAGGCGATCGACGAGCGCGTGCAGCCCGGCGACCAGTTGCTCGTCTACTTCTCGGGTCCCGGTACGCAGGTCATGGAAGGCGGCGCCTGCGTACCGGCCCTGGCGCTGGGCGACGGGCCGCTGTCGGCGGCGCGGCTGGTCCGTGCGCTCGGGCCGGCGCTGACCAACGCCGACAAGAC
>CAXTPX010000054.1:0-9693 GCA_964246005.1 uncultured Burkholderiaceae bacterium
GAACGACACGCCAGTCTTCACATCGCTCCATTTCTGCGACCTCGGGATCGAGCCGCATCCGGCGGGCGCCGAGGTCAATGGGCGGCGCAATCCGGGCCGTCTTGACGCGCCATTTCAGTTGTTCGTCGGAACAGTCCAGCCGCAGTTGCACGGAACCGTTAAGACATAATTTTGGCAGCGCCGCGATGAGTGCGGCAAGGGACGACGGATCGAAGCCGCCGTTGACGTGAGTGTCCACGAGCGAACTCCTTGATGATGGATCGTGATGGCCGGAACGGCCAGCAACAGGACGGCGTAGCGCCGCCATAGGTCATCAAGGGTTCAGTGGGGGGTGTGTTCCTTCGCTGCAATCCAGGCGCGGATTGAATCTCGAATGCAGCGGCAATCCGCATTGCAAGTCATGCGGGCGGCGTCGTAATCGGCGAGTTCCTTCGGTTGCGATGTCGAAGCCGCGAAGGACGCATCAGCGATGGCGTGGCGGCTTGATCCGAAGGGACCGGTGATGCCTGAAAGAGGCTTCGGCGCTCGCCCAATCGGACACAGGTTTCCGCCGCGCCGGAGAGGAATGCGGGGGGACGTTGACGAGGCTTTCCAGGTGCCGGTCGAGATCGGCCTTGAGGAAATAGATTCGTCGCCCCTGACGGAAGTGGCGAGGCACGCGCGTTGGATGGCGCGACAGCCATGTGCGCAGCGTGGGCAATGGGACGCCGAGGTATTCGGCGCCCTTCTCAAACGTGAGGACGTGTTCTGACACATTCCCGCTCCATGCGACATTCCGGCGAGCTTCCGCCGGAAGATTGAAGAGGGACTATGTGTGGGGAACGTATTGGTCAGAGCGCGAGGTTCGGCCGGTGGTGGTTCCGGGACTAGCCTGGGATGAACCAGGCGAGGCGTTCGGCGGACCGAATCGACTCCCTATAACTTACGCTCCTACACTCCCGCAGCCTTGCGGGCAGCACGCTGGCCTCTTGGCACATTTGCTGGTTCTAAGCCAAGTCGCGTTCAGCACCCTAGTCGTTGGGAGCGCTGTCTGCGAACTGGCTCGAGCGGTCGATCTCCTGTGAACCCGACCGTTCCCTCCGGCTACCGGCCCGGACCCCACTTCCCGGACGCGGCAGGCTTGCGCCTGATGCCTTCGAACGCCCCTATCGTAGCCAAAGGTAAGACACCCTGGGCAGCCGATCGTCGCCGACGAGTGGACCTTGACGACACCGACTGTAGTGGGTAAGCAGGCTGTCAGCCACTAAATGTAGTGGTTGCGCTCAACCGAGCTTCATCGCCAGCGCGGTCATGTCGGCATGCAAGTAACGCTTCAGCATCCTGAACGTCTTGTGTCCCGTGATCGCACTCAACTGATGGAGCTGGATGTGGTCGAGCACCGCGATCCGCGAAGTCCCTTCGTGGCGAAGATCGTGGAACCGCAGGTCGACTAGGAATCCCTCGTCCACGACCATCGACGGGTCGGCCGCGCACTGCGCTTCGTAAATTGCGCGCGCTCGATGAACGGCACGACGAAACGCCTGCGTCACGGAGTCAGCACGCATCTTGAAGAGCTTCGTGTCCTTGCTGGCATCCATCTGCGCTTGCAGCCGCGCCAGAGCGATGGTGGAGAGCGGAACCGTGCGACTGTCGGAATTCTTGGTCTTCGGAAGGAACAGCGTCCGGTTTGCCAGGTTGATGTTCCGGCGCAGGACGCCCGCCATCTCACCGCGCCGCATGGTAGTGGCCACAGCGATATCGATGAGCGTCGGGAGCTCATTCGACTGGGTTACGTGCTTGATGACTTCGATCTCGTCGACGAGACGCGGCGGCCCGCCGTCGAGGCTCATCATGGCCGTACGAATGCGTCGGTCGCGGGCGTCGTCGACCTTGGGCAGCTCGACATTCTTGACCGGATTGCCGAGCGACTCCATGCCCCATGCCCGTCTGGCTGTCTCGAAGACGTGCGAGATCAGCATGACCTCGCGCAGGATGCTCGATGGCTTCAGACCGTCGGCCTCCCGGTCGTCGATGTAGCCTGCCACGTGCATGCCGCGCACGCTCGCCATGAACTGTAGGGCGATGTCGTGGCTCTGCAGTTGGCGAACGCGGTACTTCTCTTGCGCAGCGCCTTTCTTCTTGGGGGTCTTGGTCTCGAGGTATCGTTCGAGGCAGGCGCCGAACGTCACCGAGCGGGCTTCCCGAGACGTCAGCAATTCGCCGCGGTCGATGGCCGTTTCCTGGGATCGCGCGAACTGCTTCGCGTCGGTCTCGGCGATGAAGGTACGGGTGACGGTGGGGTGTCCGGCACGCCGGACTTGGACCTGGTACTTGCCGTTCTGACGCTTCTTGATGCTGGCCATGATGTCCTCACGCTGTGGTGGAACTGTGTTGAACACAGTGGAATCATCGGCAAGTCTTTGAATTAATTGAGCAGAAGCGACCTTTCGCAAGGCGGAGGTCGGGAGTTCGATCCTCCTCTTCTCCACCAAACACAATGGGTCAGCGTAGCTGGCCCATTTTGTTTGGTGTGCGTTCAGGAGGATCGAAGTCCTCCGACCGGTAGGGTCCGTGTGGACACGAGGGCGCGCCTGCGCGCGGCCTCGTGCCTCACGGACGAGTGGGGTCGCTTGCAAGCGACCCCACCGGGAGTTCGATCCTCCTCTTCTCCACCAAACACAATGGGTCAGCGTAGCTGGCCCATTTTGTTTGGTGTGCGTTCAGGAGAATCGAAGTCCTCCGACCGGTAGGGTCCGTGTGGACACGAATCGACCCTGCCCTCCAGACAAGACCAGCGGCACACGTCGCGACGTGAATTTTCACGTTTGCGATCTTCCCGTTGCCAAGCGCAATCGACTACGCCACTCTTGCGATGGAGGCCCGAAGGTTCGTCCGATTCACTTCCAGCGGTATTCAATGACGTGAATGCGTCATTGGGCAGGCCATTGTGTCTTTTGGCGCAGCGCATTCAACGACCACTCGGTGGCATGAGAATGAGCCCAAAGAATATTCATTCTTTTGCTCGATCGGGCAGCATTACAGGCTCTTGGACCAACCCGATCACTATCGAGATGTGTCCAGCGCTGCTGATAGCGTACTGCCTTGGCGAGACCTAGTCAGCTTGGCTTATCCAGAGCGTTGAAGTCGCCGCGTGTCGAGGTCGCAAGACTTCCCGGTAAGTGAAACGCGTTGTCCATCAAGTGTCCGACCTTCGAAATATGCAGGGTTGATTGCCACTTCTGCCGGAAGCAGTGCAGCCCAACATCGTGTTCGTGTGATCGCTCATGGTCGCTCCTGAAGCTCGCGGAAGAAGTGCAGGCTACGCCGGGGATGCGCCATCGAACGTCCCCCGGCGGGAGCTTGTCGCTCGGCTCCGCGCGCGGAGCGGGGGCTTGCGGAGCGCGGTCTCGCCGTTGATCGACGGTATCGATCGCTCGGTCGAGTCAGAGCAGGATTCAAACGATTCCAGTTCGGACATCGTTCGTCATCGCTACGAGCTGTTACTCGATACGCTCGCCGAGCGCTATGACGCCCTGGACGCAGCGGTCCGCGACAGCGAAATCCCGTTCGCCGAAATCGATAGCTCCGGGTACATCGCCTATGCGAACGATGCCTTGGCGTCGCTCGTCACGCGGCCGGTGGGGCGGCTGTTCAGGACGTTGTTCGATGATCGGAGTGCTGAGGTGCAGCAGGTGCTGGACCTCGGTCGCAACAGCGGCTTGCGAGTCGAGCTTCGTCGAGGCGACGAACTGGAGTCGTACCGGCTCGAGGTCGGGCCGCTCAAGGATGAAGACGGGGCGCCCGGGAACTACGCGATGCTGTGGAGTCTGCGCGCCGAGGAACTGCGGCAGGAGGCGGCACAAGACGGAATCCTTCGGACCGGCGCTTCGGGTGTCATCAAGTTCGCGAACCCGCGCGCGGAATACCTGCTGAGTCGAAAGCCCGGCGGCCTGATCGGCGTGGCGCTTCCTGCCGTCTTCACGGCGGGGCCGGAAGGCCGGCCGGATCCCAGCGCGCGTTGGCTCAACTCGCCCCGAGGCCTCACCGAAGTGGTGGAACTGGCCGGCTCTCCCGGCATGCCGCCGCATCCGGTTCGCGTCAGCGTCATGCCGTGTTTCGACGAACCCGGCCGGCAGAGCGGCCTGTTGATCAATTTCTCGTCGCTCGACGAGGACGCCGCGCGCGAGAAGTTGCACAGCCTGATGATGTTGCATCGGGAACCGACGATCGTCATCCGTGAAGCGATTCGCACGCTGCGCGGCGCTGTGCCGAACGACATGGCGACGTTCGGCATCTACAGCGACGATCTGCAACAGTTCCGCATGCTGGTCGTGGATCCGGAGCCGGCATGGCAGTGGAGCACGCGCTGGTTCCCGGTCGCGCCCGGCGTCATCGACTGGATGCGGTCCGGCAAGACCTACACGGACGATCTGGGGGCGTTCATGAAGGACCGTGCGCCGGATCAGCAGGACGACCCGGTCGTGCAGGCCGTCATCAAGGACAAGCTCAATGCAATGCTGCTGTTGCCGATTGTCGGGCCCGGCGGCGGCTATCGCAGCTGCCTCAGCCTGCTGTCGCGCGACCGCAGCTACGACGCCGACGACCTCAGGACCCTGCAAGAGCTGGGCCTCGAGGAAATCCTGCAGGCGGCCGATGCGGCGATGGAGAGATCCCAGGCGGCCGAACTGCGCGCGCTGAAGGAGCGTCTCAATGCAGCACGGAGCGCGCACGATCTGGCGATCACGCTGGCGAAAGGCGTCGTTCGGTGCTTCGGCTGGGAATATGCGGGCGTCTTCAGGGTGAATCGCGCTTCGAAGAGGTTCGAACTCTTCGAGCAATTCGACCTGACCGGAGGCGAGCTCACCGTCGATCCCGCGTACGTGCAGGGCATCGAGGAGGGAATGCTCGGACACTCCTACCGCTACAAGAAGGTCGTCGTATTGCCCCGGATACGCGACGACGCCGCGCAGTACACGGATGCCGAAGGCCTGAGCTTCAGCTTCATCAAGACTGCGGGAAACCGGCAGAAGTCGGCGATGGTCGTGCCGCTGCGTGTGCGCGACCAGGTCGAGCTCTTCCTGGACCTTGAATCGACCCAGACCAACGCGTTCGCCGGCCCGGATCGAGCCGCGGCCGAGGCACTGGCGGACGACTGCGCGAAGATCTTCGAGGGGCGATGGTTCGAAGCGATCGGCTCCGCCTTGATCGACGCCATCGATCAGGCGGCGGTCATCGTCGACTCCGCCGGCGCGATCCGGAGCGTGAACGCTGCAGCCAGAGCGATGCTCGGCATCTGTGCGGACCGAACGCTATCGTCCTATGGTGCACAAAGCGCCGATCAGGCCGTCCTCGCGGATGCGCGGTCACGGAACCCGACCCGCGTGACGCTGATGGTCGCTGTCGGCGATGACAAGTCCGCGACGTCCTTGCCGACCCTTGCGAGCCAGCGTCCGCTCAACGATGACTATCAACATCGGCTGTGGCTCTTCACCAATCTGCACGAGCAGCAATGGGAGCGCGACTGGCGGTATCTCGACGAGACGGTGAGCGAAGTCGCACGGCTGACGCGTGCGCCTTTGCTGGTTGCCGATGGCTTGCTTCACAGCGCGGCCACCCTGCTGCAACAGCCCGGAGCCGTCGAGCGCTGCGCGAGGCTGCTCCAGCGAGCCGCCAGCCAGTTGACCCGGGTCGACTTCACGTTCGAGCGATTGGCCGCGGCGTACACGGCGACGCTGCCTCCGCTGGAGCCGCCGCGCCTCTTCGACGCGTACGGCGTGTTGCAGCATGAGATCCAAGCGATCGGCGCCGAAGACGGCTCCCTCGTCAGCCTCGCCCCGGCGACGGGTGGCTTTCCGGTCCTCGGATGGCCGGAGCGGCTGGCCTTCGCCTTTCGCGCGACCTTGAGCGTCGCCCTCGACATCCGCAGCGAGGAACCTCTGCCTGTCTCGACGTCGATCGAGTCGACCGGGTGGCTCGTCGTGAACATCCCGATGCTCGCGCGCGGCGGCATCGCTTCGGTGTCGATCGACGATGCGGACCCGATCGCGCAAGGCGAGGCCCGTGTCCGGCACATGGTGATGACGGTGCCCGACGCCGTGCAGAGCGCGGTTGCGCTCCATGGGGGCCGCTGCGAACAGGGCCCGCACGACGCGCCGTCGCCGACGTTCGTGATTCGCCTTCCACCGGCGGGTGCAGAGCGATGAGTCGGCCCGTCGCCATCGCCACGGCCGACAGGAACCTGTTCGATGCCATCCGGCGTCATGTCGTCAATGCGGCCTACGAGGGCATTGCGGATGAATCGGTGGAGGAGGAACCGCTCGCCGACGTGGATGCCGCCCGCGACTGGCTCGACGGACCTGACAGGAAGCTGCTCGTCGTCGATGCGGAGTTGCCGGCCGCAGGCGCCTCGGCCGCCGATCGCTTCAATCGCGGTGATGCCGTCTACAGGCTGCAGCGCGAGATCGAGGGAAGCGCCGTCGCAAGGACGCCGAGGCTCCTGATCACGCCGAAGCAGGGGATCTACCGCGACATCGAGGCGACCTGTACGCGCGACCTGTGCTCGATCGCGTTGCCGATGTCGCAGCTGCAAAAGCACCGGCACGCGATCCTGCGCCCGTTCCTCGCGATGCTGCTCGGCGAGCCGGACGAGCACGGCGCCATCCCCGGGACCTTCCGCGTCATCGAGGTCGACTTCGGTGCGGCGACGTCGCAGTGCCATCTCGGCTTCGGGCATGGCTCCCTGCTCGGCTGGGAGGGCTCACAGCAAGTGCACCTGCTACGCAAGGCCGCCCGCATCTTCGAAAACGAGAACTTCTACAAGTCCTATCGCTGGCCCCTGGTCGCACGGCAGAACGGCGAGCTTCTTTTCAGCAGCCATGTCATCGAGGCGCTCGGCGAAGGACTGTTCGGCCATATCGAGCATGCGGCCGGTGGCTTGAAGGGCCTCGCCTTCCGCTATCTCATCACCGACGGTTCACTGTATCTCGCGCCGTTCGAGGCCAGCGTGCGGCCCATGGGCGAAAACGACGGGCGGTTCGTTCTCCTGCACGCGCCGCTGGCCCGGCGCTTCCCGGTCTTCGGGTCGCTTCGAGCGGCCAAGGAAATGAGCCCTCGCCTGCCGGCGCTCACACGCGTCCTCTTCATTCGCTCCCAGATGGGCGAGCACGTGGACGGCGCCACCATCGGTGACAACTACACGTTGCTGGTCCCGTCGCTCGATGGCGGTGTCAAGCGAAAGCCCGCGCTGTTCGCGCCGCTTGCCAATGTCGACACCGAGCTTGCCGCGCTGAGGGATCTCGAGGCGAGGCGACCGGATCGCATCGCACTGAAGCTCGTGAATCTGTCCGACGCAAGTGAACGCCTTCCTGGCGAGACGGCTGCGGACTACCTCAGGCGGGCGCTGGATGAACAACACTACGACGTCGTGCATTACGCCGGACACGCCTGGAGCGACCTGGATGGCGTGGCTCATCTGATCCTGCCGGGTGCCGAGCGAGGCGAGGCGTCGGGTCTGCCGCTCTCCAGCTTCGCCGGTTTCGCCGGCCTGGCGGACACCCGGCTCGTCTACGTGTCGGCCTGTCGCGGAATCTCGAGAGGCACCGTGCAGACGTTGGTCGAGCACGGCATACCGCACGGCGTCGGCTTTCGCTATCAGGTCGAAGACGAAGGGGCCGCGATGTTCGCGAAGACCTTCTACGAGAAGCTCATCGATCGTGGATTCGTTTCGACGGCCTTCTGCGCGGCCTGCGCCGCAGCACGAGACCGGCTGCTGACCGATGACGAGAGCTCCATCTGGCTCTCGCCCGTCCTCGTCGCGCAGACCGCGGACTGGGCAATGCACGACTGACCGATGGAGCGACCATGGCACTGAGTTGGGCGGCGCTCGAGCAGACCGTGACACAGTGGATCAGCCACCCGGTCCAGCGCCCCTTCGTCGGCCGCGTTGGCGCGGAGCCGGGCAATGGGACCGTCGCATCCGGCAAGCCGTTCGTGCCGGAGGCGAGCTACTTCGGCGTCAAGCTCGTCGAGATGAGCCTTGCCGAAGGCGGCAAATACTTCACCGACTTCCTCCCGCTCGGCGTCTGCCTCGCCGAATACACGGTCGGTGACCAACGTCAGCGCAGCCCCACCATCCTGAGCAACGACCTGATCGCGAGCCAGATCAAGGATTCGGGCGCAAAGCCCGGGTACGTCGATCTCACCAACATTTCGATCGTCCGCCGCGCGCCCGTGAAAGCGGACAACCTGTCGCTGTTCGTCGGCCTGTTCCGCATGCCTTATGCGGATCTGGCCAAGCAGGTCCTCCAGATCGCCGCCGACCTGACGGAGCAGGCCGGCGTCGGCCTCGCAGCCAGTGGTGGCCTGCGGGTAGCCGAGAAGGTGTACGACCGCCTTTCCGGCCTCTTCCAGCTGAACGTCATCTCTCCCAGGTTCGGCTTCGCCGACGGCAACGTCCTGACCGAGAGCGGCTACCTCCTCGTCGCCGGTCCCGCGGCAAACGCGCTGGAGGCCGACCGCCTGCGTGTCGTCGAGGGAAAGTTGCACCTGGACGGGAAGCGCGCCGCCGGTTTCGACTACTGCCTGATTGCGATCGAGCAAACAGACACGCTGCTTCCCGAAGGGGCGAAGACGATCAACCCCATCACGAGTCTCGGCTTCCACCAACGGTTTCGCGAAATCTCGAAACACCTTGCCTTGAAGGATGTCAGCGAGGCGGAAGCACAGATGCCGCAACTGCGCGCCGAAGTGCTGCTGTCCCCGGAACTGACCGAGAACGATCGGCTGATCGCCATCGCAGCCTACGACACGAGCTACGAGAAATTGCAACTGGCGCTCGCGCCGAAGACACCGATGGGACCGGCGACGCGTGCTGCCCGTACGGACACGCCCGCCAGTGGGCTCCGGTCCGAGGCCGAAGCGCGCGATGAGGCAGGACAGGCCATGACCGGAAATGTCTTGCGGGCGATGGCAGTCCGGCTTCAGGACCCGAGCGAACCGATCAGTGCTGCCGGGGTGCTCGACGCCAGCCCGGGCGAATCCGACGGGCCGGGTCCCGTGGACAGATTGTTCGCGATGGAAACGTCGAAGCTTCGCGCCGCGCTGCCGGCCGGGTCTGTCGTCGGCCAGGCCAACCTTTCTGCGAGCGTCGTGGAGGCGATCGGCGGCGCGATGGCTCAGCGTCAAGGGTAGCGCCCTGCACGAAAAGCCGACGTGCCGGCGCCAGGCACGGGAATGCCTTCGAGGATGTCGCCGAGGAGGACGGACATGATCGGCAAGGTGCTGGTGCGAGCGTGCCGCGGCGGTTCGCGCATCACCGGTCCAGCCGGTGCGTCACGAGCCGCAACGACGAGTCTTCCGCATACGGCTTCACGGTGAAGCCGAGACGTCGCATCAGCTTCAGCATCGGCGCATTGTTCGCCAGGACCAGGCCTTCCATCTGGACCAGGCCCTTCTCGCGCGCGACTTCCATGATCCGTTCCATCAGCCGTGATCCGAGTCCCTTGCCGTTGTGGTCGTCGGCCACGACCAACGCGAACTCGCAGCTCGATCGATCCGGATTCGTGATGTAGCGCGACACGCCGACGATGCGCTCGGCGCCCGGGCCATCCTCCCCGGCGCTGCGTTCCCGGATCGTCGCGACCAGCGCCATCTCGCGGTCGTAGTCGATCAGCGTGAAGCGGGCCAGCATCGTCGGCGGCAACTCCCGCATCGACG
>CAXTPX010000055.1:0-9691 GCA_964246005.1 uncultured Burkholderiaceae bacterium
AATTCGGCGGTGCCGCGGGAACGATGGCATCCCTCGGCGCGGCCGAGAACGGCATCCGCGTGCGGGCCTATCTCGCCGAGGAGCTCGGCCTGCGCGATCCCGGCATCACGTGGCACGTCGCGCGGGACGCGCCGAACGAATGGGTCTCGCTGTTCGCGGCGATCGGCGGCTCGCTCGGCAAGATCGCCTTCGACGTGATGGCGATGTGCTCGACCGAGTTCGGCGGGCTCGCCGAACCGTTCGTCGACGGCCGCGGCGGAAGCTCGACGATGCCGCAGAAGCGCAATCCGATCTCGAGCGAGCTGATGTTCGCGGCGGCCAAGATGCTGCGCGAGCGCGCGTCGCTGATGCTCGACGCGATGATGACCGACTTCGAACGCGCGACCGGACCGTGGCATCTCGAGTGGAGCGCGGTGGCCGAGAGCTTCCTGCTGTGCTCGAGCTCGCTGTTCCAGGCGCACTTCATGTTGAGCGGCCTGACCGTCGACGTCGGACGGATGCGCGCCAACCTCGACCTGACCGGCGGCCTGATCGTCGCAGAGGCCGTGATGATGGGACTCGCGCCGGCGATCGGACGCCAGCAGGCACACCACCTCGTATACGACGCGTGCCGCACGGCGATCGAGACCCGCTCCAACCTGTACGACGAGCTGATCAAGCACCGGGACATCGTCGACGCGCTCGGCGAAGACCAGTTGCGCGCGCTGACGGATCCGGCGAACTACCTCGGCGCGGCTGCCGTGATGGCGCGCAGTGTCGCGGCCGGTCGATGATTCAGGAGCGGGTCGCGATCATCCGATCGAAGCGCAACGCGTCGTCGAGCGCCGCGCCGGCGGACGTGTTGTCGAACAGGCACCACGTTTCGCCGGTGGCGGACCAGCGCGCGACCTCGGCGGCGCGTGCCGCCAGCCAGTCGTCGTCGTAGGCCGACCAGTACATGCGCGGCGATCCGTGCCAGCGGTAATAGACGATCGCACCGCCGCCGTCGCCGTTCGGCCCGAGCCATCCGCCGGGATGCGCGGCATCGGGCGTCTTCGCCGGGTCCGCCGCAGCGCGCCCGACGCGCCAGGCAACGAGGCAGGCATCGGCCTCCGGCGTGAACCAGGTCACGTGACGCGGCTCGCAGACCAGTGGAACGACGGTGCGGCGTTTCAGCGACTTGAAGAACGCGCCCGCGACCGACTCGTCGAATGGCAACGACGGTGGAAGCTGGACCAGCAGCACGGCCAGCCGGTCACCGAGCCCGGCGACCTCGAGCACGAAGCGGTCGAGCAGCGCGCCCACGTCGACCAGCTTCGCCTTGTGCGTGATCTCGCGCGGCAGCTTGGCCGAGAAGCGGAAGTCGGCGGGCGTCTCGGTCGCCCAGCGTTGATAGGTCGACACGCGATGCGGCCGATGGAACGACGAATTGATCTCGACACAGCGCATGACCGTCGAATAGCGCTCGAGATGCCGCCCGTCGCCGGGAAACGCAACGCCCGACGTCTTCGGGATGGTCCAGCCCGCGGTGCCGATCCGGATCATCGTTGCGCAACCATCATCGTATGATGTATCTTACGATATGTCTTGAGATCAACCAGTCTAGATCGGAGCTTGCCATGCATCTTCATTTTCTTCACCGCGGTCACCGCCATGCGTTCCAATTCGGCCACCGCCATCGCGGATTCCAGGGCTTCGGCTTCGGTCCCGGGCAACTGTTCAACGACGAAGCCGGCCGCGGGGGCGTCGGCGCGGGCCGCAAGCTGAACGCGAGCGACCTGCAACTGCTGATCCTGGCGCTTCTGGCCGAGAAACCCAGTCACGGCTACGAGGTCATCAAGTCCCTCGACGAGCGGTCCAACGGTTACTACAGCCCCAGCCCCGGCATGGTCTATCCCGCGCTGACCTATCTCGAAGAGATCGGGCATGCCACGGTCGAGACCGAAGGCACGAAGAAGCGCTACAGCATCACGCAGGAAGGCCTCGCGCATCTCGAAGCGAACCGCTCCACCGTCGACACGCTGCTCGAGCAGCTCGCGTGGATCGGCCAGCGCATGGACCAGGTGCGTCGCGCATTCTCCGACAGCACGCCGACCGACCGGGCCGAAGACTTCGACGAGCCGCATCCGGTGCGGGGCCGTGGTCGGGGAGCCCGTCACGACTTCATGGTCGAGATCCGCCAGGCCCGTCGCAGCCTGAAGTCCGCGCTGATCGCGAAGTTCGGCGCGTCGTCCGAGGAGCAGAAGCGCATCGCCGGAATCCTCGAGCAGGCGGCGCGCGAGATCCGCGGTGAGTGATACCGCCGACCATCGATCGAGCCCCGCATGACGACCGCCGCTCCCCCGGCGGCGGCGCCGAAGCGCTCGTTCGCCGCCATGCACAACGGCGGCTTTCGCATGCACTTCGCGACGTTCTTTCTCGCGATGATGGCCGACAACGTCGAGCATGTGATCAGTTACTGGATGATGTGGCAGCAGTTCCACTCGCCGGCGCTCGGCGGCTTCGCGGTGATCTCGCACTGGCTGCCGTACCTGTTGTTCTCGGTGCCGGCGGGCGCGCTCGGCGACCGCTTCGACCCGCGCCGCCTGATCCAGATCGGCATGCTGATGTTCATGACGGCATCGCTCGGCTGGGGCTGGTTCTTCATCACCGACACGCTGCAGATGTGGGAGGCGATGCTGCTGCTGGTGTTGCACGGCTGCGCCGGCGTGCTGTGGAACACGTCGAGCCAGTTGCTGTTGCACGACATCCTCGAAGCGCCGCTGCTGCCGAGCGGCGTGCGTCTTCTCGCGACCGCCCGCTCGCTCGGCATCCTCGTCGGTCCGGGCGTCGGCGGCGCGATCATGCTGACGCTCGGTCCGCGCTACGGGATCGTGCTCAACGCGTTCTTCTATCTCCCGGTCATCGGGTGGCTGTGGAAGGCGCCGTACGGTCCGAAGTTCCGGGCCGCCGGCCACGCCGTGTCGGCCCGAGCGGTGAAGGGCTTCGCCGACATCGTGCAGACGATGCGCGACGTGCGTGGCCATGCGCTGATCGTGCCGATGCTGACGCTGGTCGCCTGCGCGTCCTTCTGCATCGGCAGCAGCTACCAGGCGCAGATGCCGGGGTTCGCGAACGACCTCGGTCACGGGGATCCCGGCGTGTCGTACAGCATGCTGCTCGCGGCCGACGCGTGCGGTGCGCTGATCGCGGCCTTCGTCCTCGAAAGCCGCGCGCTGTTCGCGATGACGCCGAAGAACGCGTTGCTGCTCGCCGGCGGCTGGTGCCTGATGCTGACCGGCTTCGCGCTCGTGCGGTCGTATCCGGTGGCACTGCTGCTGTTGCTGATGGCCGGCTTCTTCGAGCTGTCGTTCAACAGCATGGCGCAGGCGCTGGTGCAGCTGAACGCGCCGCCCGCGATGCGCGGACGCGTCATCGGCCTCTTCAACATGGCGTCGCTCGGGATGCGGACGTTCAGCGGCGTGACGGTCGGGCTCGCAGGCAGCTGGGTCGGCATCCACTGGTCGCTCGCGACATCGGCGCTCGTGCTCTTCGGGACGATCGTCGGGCTGACGGTGCGCACCGTCCGGCACGCGCCGGCACGAGCGTGATCAGCGTCTCGCGAGCGCGGTGCGGACGGACGCCCCGCGCACTTCGAACTGCACCGTATCGACCGGAGCCTGCGTCGCGTCGACCAGTTCGAGCCGATGCGGGCCCGGCCACACCGGCCATTCGAGCGACGATCCACGGCCGATCACCTTGCCGTCGAGTCGCCAGGCGAGCGATGCATCGACGTGCCGCGAGCCGTCCGCCACGCTGAACGTCATCCGCTGGCGAGTGGGCGGTATGTCCGGATCGATCGCGACGATCGTTCCGTCGACCGGTTGTGCGATCGCCGATGCGGCCCGGCCGCGCGACGGCTCGGAGCGATCGCCACGCGCGGCGGTCCGGACGACGCGCGCGGTTTCCGTGCCGTCGAGGAAGAGTTCGCTGCGCGGCGCTTCGAGCGCGCCCTGGAACGTGATGTCGCGTCGCACGACGCCGGGCGAGATCGCGGCTTCGGCTGTGGACGAGCGGCTGGCCCGGTCACGGTCTGCGAGGTACTCGACCAGCGCCTGCCACACCGGCGCGGCGCCGGTGGTGCCCGACACGTCCCACATCGACGCGCCGCTCGAATTGCCGACCCAGACGCCGACGGTGTAGCGCGCAGTGAAGCCCACGCACCAGTTGTCGCGCATGTCCTTGCTGGTCCCGGTCTTGACGGCGGACCACGTGCGCGTCGACAGCACGCTGTCCATCCCGAAGGTCGTGGTCCGTGCGTTGCGGTCCGACAGGATGTCCGCGACGATCGACGACGCGCCGCGATCCATCGCCACCCTGCCCGGTGTCGACACCGACGCGGTCGCGATCGACGACACGACCCCACCGTTGGCCAGCGACCGGTAGGCATTGGTCAGGTCCGCGAGCGTGACCTCGGCCGACCCGAGCGCGAGCGAGTATCCGTAGTAGTCGCCCGACTCGCGCAGCGTCGAGAAGCCGAGCGCCCGCAGCCGCTGATGGAAGCGCTCGGGCGTCACCATCACCAGCGTCCGCACGGCCGGCACGTTCAGCGACGACGCGAGCGCGGTGCGAACGCTGACCGGTCCCTTAAAGTCGTGGTCGTAGTTCTGCGGGATGTAGAGGCCGCCCGACGTCTGCAGGTTGACCGGCGAGTCGTCGAGGATCGATGCGGCGGTCAGCCAGCGCTTCTCGATCGCGAGCTCGTACAGGAACGGCTTCAACGTCGAGCCCGCCTGCCGCGGCGCGAGCACGTGATCGACCTCGGCCGCCTCCGACAGCGTCCCCGACGAACCGACCCACGCCAGCACTTCGCCGGTCGCGTTGTCGAGGACGACGACCGCGCCGTCCTCGACGTTGCGCTCGGCGAGCTCGGCGAGATGCGTGCGCAGCGTCGATCGGGCGAAGCGCTGCAGCTTCGCGTCGAGCGTCGTCGCGATGGTCGCCGCTGTCGTCGAGCGCGTCCGTCGCGCTTCGCGCAAAACCAGGCGCGCGAACTGCGGCGCCAGTTGCGGGTCGCTGTCGAGACGCGGCGCAGCCTTGCGGGCGAGGACCTGCTTCGCATACGCGTCCAGCCCGCGACAATCGTCGGGCAACGACTCGGCTCGGAGGATCGCGCACGCCCGCTCGGCCACGCGCGGCGACGCCGCGTTCGGCGCGCGGACGAGCGCCGCGGTGATGGCGGCTTCGCGCGCATCGAGGCCGCTCGGATACTTCTCGAACAGCGTGGCCGACAGCGCCGCCACGCCGACGATCTCGCCGCGATAGCTGACCAGGTTCAGGTACGCCTCGAGGATCTGGTCCTTCTTCCACGAGCGTTCGAGCGCGACGGCGGTCGCGGCCTGGGATACCTTTTGAGCGATGGACCGGCCCGCATTGGCGGCACGGAGATCGTCGTCGAGCAGACCGGCGAGCTGCATCGTGATGGTCGAAGCGCCCCGCGTCCGCGTGTTCCACAGGTTGCCCCACGCGGCCGATCCGACCGCCTGCCAGTCGACGCCGGCGTGTTCGTAGAAGCGCCGGTCCTCCGACAGGATCAGCGCGTTCCGCAACGCCGGCGAGACCTCGGCCAGCGAAGTCCAAGCGAGCTTGCGAACGGAGGGATCGGTCCGAAGCACCTGGACGATTTCACCTTGGCGGTCGGTGAAGGCGGTCTCGCTGGTTCGGTAGGCGGCCTTGACTTCCGGGTAGGTCGACACCGCGGCAGCGTCGAGCGACGCGGACAGCAGCACGAGGGCGGCGAGCCACCGAACGCGCGTGTTCACGGCTTCACCTCGACCGCCGCATTCGGCACCTCGCCGTACATCTCGGGCGCGTACATCGCTTCGACGCGCGTCGGCGGCAGGCCGAACTTGCCGACGTTGTTGAGACGAACCGTGTACTCGGTGCTGAACTTGCCCTTCGGCACGAAGCGGTAGTAGCTGCGATAGGTCTCGAAGCCCTTCTCCTCGTACGCAGGCCAGGTCCAGCCCGCGCGCTGTTCGCCGCTCGTGGCCAGTTGCGAGTCGCGACCGAGACCACTGCCCAACACCGTCGCCCCGCCCGGCACCGGATCGGAGACCACGACCCACGTCATGTCGGTCTGCGCATCGATGTCGAGCCGGATCCGCAGCACGTCGCCGCGCGAGTAGACATCCTTGACCTTCTGCTCGACCGGCGTGATGGTCCGCGTGATGCGATAGCCCGACGTGAACGGCGCCTTCAACGGCACCGCCGCGAGGCTCTGCACCGTCAGCCACGGCTTGCCGCCGCCGTCCTGCGTCACCGTGAGGTCGTGCTTCACGGCAGTCACGTCCTTCGTCGTGTCCTTCCGCGGCCACGGCAGCAGCAGGTCTCCGCCTTGCGGCTTCGCCGTCCACGACAGCGCGGCGGTCGGTCCGTCGGCCACGACGGCGCGCGACGTGCCCGTCACCGGATCCTTCTCGAAGCGCTTCGAGAACTGGTTGACCGCGAGCGTGCCCCACACGTTGGCCGTGGTCGTCAGCCAGTGACCGCGCGTCTGGCGCTGCAACGAACCGATCACGAGACGCGGCACGTCGTCCTTCCACGCCGGGTCGTCGAGGACCGACATCAGGAGACGCGACGCGTTGCTGTCACCGCTCGCCATCAGCCAGTACCAGAAGTCGTCCTTGTCGGTCGAGAAGTCGAGGCGCGTGCCCTGGTAGTTCAACCGCGAGCGCAGGATCTGGTCCGCTTCCGCGAGGCGAGCCGTGCGATCGGGCACCGCGACGAGACGCTTCAGGATCAGCGACCAGTCGATCACCGCCGACGTCGGCCACTGGTTCGGCAGCACCTGGATCGACTGCAACATCCGCGGCGTCGCCTTGTTCGAGCGGCTCAACGCTTCGATCGCGGCCAGCTTGCGAACGTCGAGCTGACGCTGGGCATCGGTCGAGAACGGGCTCCACAGGTTGCGCTTGACGCGGCCTTCGACGAACGAGACGAGTCCCGTTTCCATCTTCGCGCGGGTCGCATCGGGGATCGCGTAGTGACCGAGCGTGCTCGCCTCGGCACTCGCGGTCAGCAGATACGCGGTCAGCACGTCGCTACCCGATGCCGGGTCGTCGGCGCGCGGCGGGAAGTAACTGGCCAGGCCGTCGCTGTCGAGATAGAGCGGGATCTGGCGCGCGACCTCGTCCCACTTCGCTTCGTCCTGCGTGCCGATCGCGATCGACGCCTTCTGCTCGAGGCACGCATACGGATAGCGACCGAACCAGTCGCGAACGCCGGGCAGGCCGTCGGACAGCTTCGCCTTGAAGGCGATCGCGAGACCGCCGCGCAAGGCGCCGCTCCCGTCCTTCAACGCATCCGCCGGCGCCGCGATCGGCAACGTGAACGTGCGGTCGAGCTGAGCGAGCGTGGCCTGCTGCACGGTGACCGGTATCGCGGGCGAAACCTTCTGCGACACGGTCAGGCTGTCGCTCGCAGCCGACGACTTCGCGTCGATGCGCCAGGCGATCGACCGGACGTTGTCGGGCGCGACGACGTCCCACGACACGGGCGCGGACGAGTCGGCTTCGAGATGCACCCGCTGCGCCGGGAGCCGTTCCGCTTCGCCGTCCGAACCCTTGAGGGGCGGGTCGAAGCGGGTGCGCGTCTGCGTCGCAGCGACATCGACGTCCATCGCCGCCTTCGTCGTGTTGCGCAACGTGATGCCGGCCTGATAGCGATCGCCTTCCCGCACCAGCGGCGGCAACCCCGACACGATCTGCAGGTCCTGCCGCGAGCGGATGCTGGCGCTGCCGGTGCCGAACAGCGTCGCGTTCGAGCCGACGACGCTGTCGGCGACGACGACGATGCGAAACGCCGTCAGCGAGTCGTTGAGCGGCACGTCGATCGTCGCGCTGCCGTTCGCGTCGAGGATGACCGACGGCTTCCAGACGAGCAGCGTGTCGAACAGTTCACGGCTCGGGCTCACGCCGCCGCCGCCACCCGGTGGCGCCGCTTTCCGACCGTAGTGACGCTTGCCGACGATCTGCATCTGCGCGGTCGCGGTCTCGATGCCGTAGCCGCGTTCGCGGACCATCGCATCGAACAGGTTCCAGCTCGCGTTCGGCGTCAGCTCTAGCAACGCTTCGTCCACCGCTGCGAGCGCGACCTCGGTGCCGGCGGGAACAGGCTTGCCGTCCGGCAACGTGACCTGCACGGTGGCCTTCGCGATCGCACGCACCGTGTAGTCGGGCTTGTCGGTCGTGACCGCGACCTTCAACTGGTGCGCGGCACGGTCGACCTGGATCGCGGCGATGCCGTACTTGAACGCGGGCTTGCCGAGGTCGACCATCGCGGTCGGCGGCTCGTACAACTTGCTCTCGTCGCGCCACGCGTGCCACCAGTCGGTCGGCGACTTCCAGCCCCACGTGAAGAACGAGTACCACGGCACGTCGCGGATGCGACCGCGGATCGCGAGCACGGAGACGAACACGTTCGGCGACCAGTCGGGCTCGATCTTCACCGCGATCGTCGGATCGTCGCCGCGCACGTCGACCACCTGCGTCGCGAGGATGCCGTCGCGCTCGATCGACACGAGCGCCGTTGCCGAACGGAACGGCATGCGGATCTGGAACTTCGCCGTCTCGCCGGGCGCGTAGACCTTCTTCTCCGGCAGCACGTCCATGCGGTCCTGGTTCTCGCCGCCGAACCACACCTCTTCCTGCCGCGTGACCCACACCGATGCGCTCGACTCGGCCGTGTTGCCGGCCGCGTCCTTCGCGGCAGCGACCAGTTCCACGTTGCCGGCCTGCGTCAGCGACACGGTGCAGAACACCAGGCCGAGCGCGTTCGACTTGCCGCTGCACAGCACGCCCAGGTCCTTGCTCTCGCGCTGGTTGTCGTACGCGTAGAAGCCGCCGACCATGCGCTTGCGAATCGAGCGCACGGTGCGCGCGACGCCGCGCAGCTCGATCGGCACGCCGGCCACCGGCTTGCCGCCGGTGTCGACGGCGAGCAGCTTGACCTGTGTCTTGCCGCGAACCGAGACCCAGTCGTCGGCCTTGACGCCGACCACGACGGCGGCCGGCCACAACGCAACGGTCTGCGACAGTGTCTGGATCTCCCCGTTCGGGTCGGGATAGGTCGCCTCGACCAGCAGATCGCGCGGCGCGTCGGATGTCGGCAAGCCCTTGAGCTCGACCTTGCCCGCACCGTCCTTGTCGAGCGTCACGGCGAGCTTGTCGGCCACGATCCGTTGACCCGGCGTGCCGCGTTCCGCGTGCGGTCCGTCCTCGACGAAGTCGGCGTACGGTACCTCCTCGTCGTCGGCATGTTCGGCGCGCGTGAACGTGTAGCCCTCGTAGCCCGCGAACTGCAGCGCCCGCGGCTTGATCGCGGCCGACAACTGGACCGGCAGTGCAGACGCGGACCCACCGTTGGTATACGCGATCGACACGTTGGCCGACAGCGACGATGGGCGCACGAAGTCCCGCACCTGCTTGCCGGCCGCATCGTTGCCCGTGGTCGACACACCGATGCGACCGCGCATCACCGGCAACCGGAACTCCTCGACCCGGAAGCTGCCGGTGTCGTAACTGCGGTCGTCGTCGCCTTTCAGCGTGACCTGGTACAGGCCGAGCTTCGCGTCGTCGGGCAGCTTGAAGGTCGTTTCGGCATAGCGGTTCGCACGCCAGGTCAAATCGAAGTCGTACTTCTGGTCCGAACCGACGTGCGTGATCTCGACCTG
>CAXTPX010000056.1:0-9560 GCA_964246005.1 uncultured Burkholderiaceae bacterium
GACGTTGTTGACGCCGGCCTTCAGCAGCAGCTGCGCGCAGGCGTTCAGGAGGACACCGAACAGGATCAGGGCAAGGCTCGCGGGATTCACGGCGGGGGTCTCGGCAGCGTTCTCGGCGGGACGTCGCTCGACATCGAAGAGACATGCGGAACGCCGGGCGCGGGCGCTTCGTTGACCGGCTCGCTCGCGGAGGACGGGTCGATCGGGGGCTTGCCGACCACGATGCGACGTCCGTCGCGCGCGACGATGCGCATCGGGAAGCGGGCCGCCGTGAGTCTGGCGAACACGTCGTCGGCCATGATCGCGAGCGGCGCCCGGTCGGCGTCCCAACGTTCGCGCAACACCTGCAGCGATGCGATGCCTTTCCACGGTTCCTGGGTCAGGCCGAAGTCGAGCTCGTCCCGGAAGGAGACCAGCGTCACCGGTCGCTGCAGGTAGAAATCCAGCGTGTGCTCGAAGAGGCCGATGCTGTAGATCGGCGTGTCGGCCGCGATGAACGGCTTCATGTCGTTCGCCAGATCGAAGGTGGACATGCCGCGGCCCATCACTTCGTGGCCGAGGATCAGACTCGACCAGCCGATCAGCGCGGCCAGGCCCGCAGCCACGATGGCGCCCGTGACGCGCCGGCGTGACGCGAGAACGCACGCGGCCACGGTTCCCACGAGCCAGACGAACATGCTGCCGAGCGCCACGATGCGGAAATCCCCGATCACCTTCGGGCTTTCCGCGCTGTCGAGCGGCACGACGGTGATCGCGATCCCCGCGACGATCGCGAGCAGCGCGACGAACACGAGGTGGCGCTTCAACGTCGTCGCGTCGATCGTGGCGAGGCCGCGGCCGACCAGCATCGCGATCGCGGGGAAGACCGGCAGGATGTACGACGGCAGCTTCGAGCCCGACAGGCTGAAGAAGACGAACACGACGACCACCACCGCGAGCAGCAGCCGCTCCGGCGAGAACCCGTCGCGCGGCGGAACGCGCCAGGCCCGGACGACGGCGACCACCGCGATCGACAGCCACGGCAACAGCCCCGCCAGCAGGACCGGGACGAAGTACCAGATCGGCCCCTCGCGCTTGTGCTCGGTCGTGAGGAAGCGCTCGACGTGCTCGTGGATGAAGAAGAAGTGCGCGAATTCCGGATTGGCGCGCGAGACCGCGATGAACCACGGGCCGGCGACCAGCGCGAACAGCGCGGCACCGCGGACCGGCGCCAGCATGCCGAGGAGGCGCCAGTCACGCGTCGTCGCGAGGTACGCGACCAGCGCGCCGCCGCACAGCACGATCGCGACCGGACCCTTCGACAGCGTCGCGGCCGCGAGCGAGGCCCAGGCGACCAGCATCCACGCCCGCACGACCGAACGACGCCGATCCGTTCCGCAGTGCGCGCCGACGATCCGCTCGCGGGCGCGCGCGTCGCGGGCGAGCAGCACCGCGCACCAGGTCGCGGTCGTGAAGAACGTCAGTCCCATGTCGAGCGTGTTGAAGTGCCCGAGCAGCACGTACGCGAGGCTGCTGCCGAGCACCACGGCCGTGTATACGCCGGTGCGCCGGTCATACAGCCGCGCGGCGGTCCACGCGACGACCAGTACGCCGAGGAAGCCGGTCGATGCGGTCCAGAGGCGAGACGTCCACTCGGTCACGCCGAAGGCCTCGTAGGCGAGCGCGGTCGTCCAATACTGCAGCGGCGGCTTCTCGAAGTACTTGAGGTCGTTCAGTCGCGGCGTCAGCCAGTCGCCCGACACCACCATCTCGCGCGGGATCTCCGCGTAGCGACCTTCGTCGGGCTTGATCAGCTTGCGATGCCCGAGCCCGGCGAACCACGCGACCGCGAAGACCAGCAGCAGGACGACGAGCGTCGCCGTTCGCGGTACTCGCGCTGCACGCCTCGCGACGTCCGGCGAGCCGACGGGCGCGGAGACCGCCATCACGGCGCCGCGCGAACCGGCTCCAGCAGCAGGGCCGCGGCGACGCGACGGCCTTCGGCCATCAGGATGTTGTAGGTGCGACAGGCCGCGAAGACGTCCATCGTCTCGACCCCGATGCCGCGGTCGATCAACGGTGCGAGGAGGCGCGGATGCGGAAAGCGCAGCTTCGCGCCGCTGCCGAAGACGACGAGTTCCGGGTCCTCATCGAGAACGAAGCGGAAGTCGTCGGGAGTCAGCGTGTCGAATCCTCCGGCCGGCCACTGGATCACCGGGCGATCGGGGAAGACGACGATGTTGCGCTCGAAGCGGACCGCGTTGACCTCCACGTAGCCGTCGCCATACGCATTGAACGTGTTCGATGACGGGACGACGGTGGCGTGGAGTTTCACGAATGGCGAGGGACGGGGCTGGACGGCGACCGCGCAGTGGGCAGGGTGCCTGCGGGGGGCTGAATTATAATCGCGGCGCATTCGCAGGTCCTCGATCCGATGACCGCCGCCCCGCACGTTCCCAGGTCCGCATGAAAGAATTCTCGCGCATCAAGCGACTCCCGCCGTATGTCTTCAACATCACCGCCGACCTCAAGATGGCGGCGCGTCGTCGTGGCGAAGACATCATCGACATGAGCATGGGCAATCCCGATGGCCCGACGCCGCCGCACATCGTCGACAAGCTGGTGGAAGCCGCGAAGCGGCTCGACACGCACGGCTACTCGGTGTCGAAGGGCATCCCGCGGCTGCGCCGTGCGATCTGCAACTGGTACCAGTCCCGCTACGGCGTGTCGTTCGATCCGGACACCGAGGCGATCGTCACGATCGGTTCGAAGGAAGGCCTCGCGCACCTGATGCTCGCGACGCTCGATCGCGGCGACACGGTGCTGGTGCCGAACCCGAGCTACCCGATCCACATCTACGGCGCGGTGATCGCCGGCGCCGACATCCGCAGCGTGCGCATGACGCCGGGCGTCGACTTCTTCGAGGAATGCGAACGCGCCATTCGCGAGTCGATCCCGAAGCCGAAGATGATGATCCTCGGCTTCCCGAGCAACCCGACCGCGCAGTGCGTCGAGCTCGAGTTCTTCGAGCGCATCGTGGCGCTCGCGAAGCAGCACGACATCCTGGTCGTGCACGACCTCGCGTATGCCGACATCACGTTCGATGGCTGGAAGGCGCCGTCGATCATGCAGGTCGACGGTGCGAAGGACGTGGCGGTCGAGTTCTTCACGATGTCGAAGAGCTACAACATGGCCGGCTGGCGCATCGGCTTCATGGTCGGCAACAGGGACCTCGTCAACGCGCTCGCGCGCATGAAGAGCTATCACGACTACGGGTCGTTCACGCCGGTGCAGGTCGCCGCGATCGCGGCGCTCGAGGGGCCGCAGGATTGTGTCAAGGAGATCGTCGCGAAGTACCAGAAGCGCCGTGACGTCCTCGCGAAAGGACTGGCCGAGGCCGGCTGGAAGGTCGACGTGCCGAAGGCATCGATGTATATCTGGGCCGCGTTGCCGGATGCATATGCGTCGATGGGATCGCTCGAGTTCGCGAAGAAGCTGCTCGCCGAAGCCCGCGTCGCGGTGTCGCCCGGCATCGGCTTCGGCGACTACGGTGACGGGCACGTGCGCTTCGCACTGATCGAGAACGAGGCGCGCACGCGTCAGGCGATCCGCGGCATCAAGGAAATGTTCCGCAAGGACGGGTTGCTGCCGCGGGCCGCGGCTTGAGTCTCCGTCGTTCCCGCGCAGGCGGGAACCCGGTGACTTTGGGTGCCGACTCCAGACCGAGCAACGACACTGGGTTCCCGCGTTCGCGGGAACGACGGCGGTAACCAACCTTGTCCCTCCCCCTGAAACCCATCCAGGTCGCCTTGATCGGCACCGGCACCGTCGGTGGCGGCCTCATGCGCGTCCTGACGCGAAACCGCGAGGAGATCACGCGGCGCGCAGGGCGGGACATCGTCGTCGTCAGCATCGGCGCCCGCGATGTCGAGAAGGCACGCCGCATGGTCGGCGACCATGTGACGGTGCGCTCCGACCTGATGGCCGTCGTCACCGATCCGGCGATCGAGATCGTGGTCGAGCTGATCGGCGGGACGGAGGACGCGAAGCGTCTCGTGCTCGCGGCCATCGCGGCCGGCAAGCACGTCGTCACGGCCAACAAGGCGTTGCTCGCGCTGCACGGCAACGAGATCTTCGCGGCGGCGCAGGCGCGCGGCGTGATGGTCGCGTTCGAAGGCGCGGTGGCCGGCGGCATCCCGATCATCAAGGCGCTGCGCGAAGGGCTGACCGCGAATCGCGTCGAGTGGATCGCCGGCATCATCAACGGCACCAGCAACTTCATCCTGTCGTCGATGCGCGACAGCGGCGCGAGCTTCGCGAGCGCGCTCGCCGAAGCGCAGCGGCTCGGCTACGCGGAGGCCGATCCGACGTTCGACGTCGAAGGCATCGACGCCGCGCACAAGCTGTCGATCATGAGCGCCATCGCGTTCGGCATTCCGATGCAGTTCGAGCGCGCGTACACCGAAGGCATCTCGCACCTGACGGCCGACGACATCCGCTATGCGGACGAGCTCGGTTATCGCATCAAGCTGCTCGGCATCTCGCGTCGCGTTGAGGGGAGCGGCGGCGATGGCGGCGGCATCGAGCTGCGCGTCCATCCGACGCTGATCCCCGCCAAGCGTCTGCTGGCCAACGTCGAAGGCGTGATGAACGCGGTGCTGGTCAAGGGCGATGCCGTCGGACCCACGCTGTACTACGGCGCCGGTGCCGGCGCGGAGCCCACGGCCTCCGCGGTGGTCGCCGACCTCGTCGACGTCACGCGCCTGCACACCGCCGACCCCGAGCATCGCGTGCCGCATCTCGCGTTCCAGCCCGACTCGCTGTCGGCGACGCCGATCCTGCCGATCGCCGAAGTGCGCACCGCCTACTACCTGCGCCTGCGCGTGGCCGACCAGCCCGGCGTGCTCGCGGACATCACCCGCATCCTCGCCGATGCGCAGATCTCGATCGGCGCGGTCCTGCAGAAGGAGCCGCCCGCCGGTACCGACGCGACCGACATCATCATGTTGACGCACGGCACGATCGAGAAGCGCGTCGATGCGGCGATCGAGCGGATCGAGGCGCTCGGTACCGCGCTGTCGAAGGTCACGCGCATCCGCGTCGAGGATCTCGCCTGACATGCGGCTGAACCAGGTCACTGTGGGCGTCCGCGACGTGGGTCGCGCGGTCGCGTTCTACCGCGCGCTCGGCCTCGAGCTGATCGTCCTGTCGCCGCATTGCGCGCGCTTCGTGTGCCCCGAAGGCGGCAGCACGTTCTCGGTTCATTGCACGGAGGAGCCCGTCGCGTCCACGACGGTCGTCTACTTCGAGTGCGACGACCTCGACGCCAGGGTGGCGCGGCTCGAGGCGGCGGGCCTGCGATTCGATGGCGTGCCCGTGGATCAGCCATGGTTGTGGCGCGAGGCACGGATCGCGGATCCCGACGGCAACGCGATCTGCCTCTATCACGCCGGTGCCAATCGCATCGATCCACCGTGGCGGATCCACCAACCGACCCAGCTCGCATGAACTACGTGTCGACCCGTGGCGGATCGTTCGCCGGCAGCGATGGCGGTCGGGCGACCTTTCTCGACATCCTGCTTGAAGGTCTCGCGCCGGACGGTGGCCTCGCGATGCCCGAGCGCTACCCGACGGTGTCGAAGGAGACGCTGGCTGCGTGGCGCACGCTGTCGTACGCGGAGCTCGCGTTCGAGGTCGTCCGGCTGTTCGCGACCGACATCCCGGACGCCGATCTTCGCGAACTCGTGACGCAGACCTACACGAGCGAAGCGTTCGGCAGCGACGACATCACGCCGATGACGTCGCTCGAAGCGGTCGCGCCGGGCCTCTGCCTGCTCGGCCTCTCGAACGGTCCGACGCTCGCGTTCAAGGACCTCGCGATGCAGCTCCTCGGCAACCTGTTCGAGTACGCGCTCGCGCGGACCGGCGCACCGCTCAACATCGTCGGGGCGACGTCCGGCGATACCGGCAGCGCAGCCGAGTACGCGATGCGCGGCAAGCGGGGTGTGCAGGTCTTCATGCTGTCGCCGCGAGGCCGCATGAGTGCGTTCCAGACAGCGCAGATGTTTTCGCTGGCCGATCCGGAGATCCACAACCTCGCGATCGACGGCGTGTTCGACGATTGCCAGGACATCGTCAAGGCGATCAGCGCCGATGCCGCGTTCAAGCACGCGCACGCGATCGGCACCGTCAACTCGATCAACTGGGCACGCGTCGTCGCGCAGGTCGTCTATTACTTCCGTGGTTACTTCCTGGCCACTGCGAACAACGACAAGCGGGTGTCGTTCACCGTGCCGTCCGGCAACTTCGGCAACGTCTGCGCCGGCCACATCGCTCGCGAGATGGGCCTGCCGATCGACCGACTGGTCTGCGCGACCAACGAGAACGACGTGCTGGACGAGTTCTTTCGCACCGGCGTTTATCGGATCCGCGAAGCGCACGAGACCCATGCGACGAGCAGTCCGAGCATGGACATCAGCAAGGCGTCGAACTTCGAGCGCTTCGCATTCGACCTGGTCGGCCGCGACCCGGACGCGATGAACGCTTTGTGGTCGCAGGTCGAGCGCGAAGGGCGCTTCGACCTGTCGTCGTCGCCGCTCTTCGCCGAGGTGTCGACGCGCTACGGCTTCGCCTCGGGTCGCTGCACGCACGACGAACGGCTCGACACGATCCGCGACGTGTACGACGCGACCGGCGTCGTGATCGATCCGCATACGGCTGTCGCCGTGAAGGTGGCGCGCGAGCAGGGGCGTCCCGGCGTGCCGATGGTCGCGCTCGAAACCGCGCGGCCGGTCAAGTTCGGCGACACCATCCGGACGGCGCTCGGCATCGAACCGGCCATGCCCGCCGGATTCGAGGACCTGCTGCAGCGTCCGCAGCGCTCGACGCTCCTGCCGCCCGACGTCGATACCGTGAAGCGCTACATCGCGAGCCACGTCGCGCGCTGACGACGCGTCCGTCGGAAGCGGTGATCGGCTGATGCGCCGCTTCCCGTTCCTGTCTTGCATTCGCACCCACGCCGTTGAAAATGCGCTTCGACGCCTGCATATGGCGTTCCTGCTGGTCAACATCCCGAAGGATCGGAGAACGTCATGAAGAGATTCGTTGCAGGGCTGGCGTTGGTGCTGGCGACGAGCGGCGCCTGGGCATTGCCGAGCGTCGACGAAGTCGAGGCGCAGGTGCGGCAGGGCAATTACACGCAGGCCGAGACGATGATGAGCGAGGTGGTCGCTGCGAAGCCCGGCAGTGCGAGGGCGCATTATTTCTATGCCGAGCTGCTCGCGCACAACGGCAGTTTCGCGCGTGCCTCGCAGGAGGCGACGAAGGCCCGCGAGATCGACCCGAAGATCGGGTTCACCGATCCGGAGAAGTTCCGTTCGTTCGAACAGACGCTGCAGCGCGAGCTGACTGCGAAGCCGCGCTCGTCGACCAGCTCGACGGGTTCGGGCATGAGCTCGTCGATGGTGCCTGCCGCCGCGGCGACGACGGCAGTCGGGGGCGGTGGCATTCCGGGCTGGCTCTGGCTCGTCGGCCTCGCCATCCTCGCGGTCGTGCTGTGGAAGGGTTTCTCCCGCAGTCGGATGGCGCCTGCGGGCAACGCGGGTCTGGCGACCGCCGGTGGCCCGCAGGGTGCGTATCCCTACAACGCCAACAACGGCATGCAAGGCGGCTCGTACGGTCCGGGCATGGGCATGCAGGGCAACGGCATGCAGGGCAACGCCATGCCGGGTGCGCGTCCGGGCGGTGGACTGCTCGGTACCGGACTCGCGGTCGCCGGTGGTGTCGCCGGCGGCATGCTGATCGACGAGATGCTCCACAAGCGCGGTGACGGTGGCAGCGCGGGTATCGGCAACCTCGGCGGCGTCGACCCCGGCAACGGCAGCGGCGCCTTCGGCAGCGATGCCGCGGCACAGGAGCTCGAGAGCCGACCGATCGATTTCGGCAACGGCGGCAACGACTGGGACTCGGGCGGCGGCTCGGGCGACAGCGGTGGCGACTCGGGTGGCGGCGGGTGGGACTGAGAAGACTGGCCGACCGCGGGGGCCGCCTAGGCGTTCGCCCGCGGGTCGTGGCTCAGCAACGAGTCGAGGATTCGTTCGCACGCGTGGCCGTCGCCGAAGGCCTGGCTGGGTCGGGCGAGCGCCTCGTAGAGAAGGGCGTCGTCCAGCAGACGTGAAGATGCCTCGACGATGCGATCGCTGTCCGTCCCGACCAGCGTCGAGATGCCGGCGTCGACCGCTTCGGACCGTTCGGTCTCGCCACGCAACACGATGACCGGCTTGCCGAGCGCCGCGCATTCTTCCTGGATGCCGCCGGAATCCGTGAGGACCAGGGCCGCCCCGGCCAGCGCCCTCACGAACTCGCTGTACCCGAGCGGCCCGGTCAGTTGCATGCGTTCGCGGTGACCGAGCGACTCGACGATCAGCGGTCGCACGGCGGGGCTGGGGTGTACGGGAATCCAGATGTGCAGATCCGGATGGCGGTCGAGCAACCGATGCAACGCGTCGCAGATGCGATGCAACGCGACGCCGTGGCTCTCGCGTCGATGCACGGTCACGAGCACGTAGCGACCCGGCGGCTGGAGCGAGGAGGGCGCGGCGCGGGCGGATCGATCGACCGTCAGCCGCAGCGCATCGATCCCGGTGTTGCCGACGACGACGATCCGGTCGTCCGGTATTCCTTCGGCCAGCAGGTTGGTGCGTGACAACGATGTCGGCGCGAAATGCAACGACGTGATGCGCGCGGTCATCGAGCGATTGGCCTCCTCGGGAAAGGGCGCCCGGAGGTTGCCGGTCCGCAGGCCCGCCTCGACGTGGCCGACCGCGATGCCGTTGTAGAACGCAGCGAGCGCGCCGGCGAACGTGGTCGTCGTGTCGCCCTGAACGATCACCCAGTCGGGCCGTCGCCTCCCGAACACGTCCGACAGGCCGCTCACGCTGCGGGACAGCACGTCTCCCAGCGCCTGTTGCGGCTGCATGACCTCGAGGTCGACGTCCGCCTCGAGATCGAACTCCGTCATCAACTGGTCGACGAGGTCACGGTGTTGTCCGGTGCGGACGAGCAGCACGTCGAAGAGCGTCGGTCTCGAACGAGCCGCGACGATCAGTGGCATCAGCTTGATCGCTTCGGGCCGCGTCCCGATGACCACGGCGAGCCGGATCCTCGGCGTCATCACCGCACGATCCAGCGCCAGGCGTGCGTCCCCACGGCATTCATGATGAGGAGGCAGAAGATCGTGTTGGTCGCGGCATATCGCCACAGGAGACGACGGGGTTCCTGCACCAGGCGTACCAGCCACTCGAGCCCCATCGTGCGCATCGTCGGATGGGCTCGCCGGCGATCACCGGCGATCACGTCGAAACTCCCGCCGACGCCGATCGCGACTCCCACCCCGAGGCGCTCCCAGTGCGCTTCGATGAACGTTTCCTGCCGGGGCGAGCCCATGCCGACGAAGAGCAGGCTCGCTCCACTCGCGTGGATGGCGTCGGCGCGTTGCGGCGCGGCGGCCGCCTCGAAGTAACCGTCGGCGCCGTCGATTCGCAACGTCGGATAGCGCTCGGACAACGCGAGCATCGCGCTTG
>CAXTPX010000057.1:0-9550 GCA_964246005.1 uncultured Burkholderiaceae bacterium
CGTGACCAACGGCACGAGCGGCACGCCGACGCTCACCATCGGCCACGTGCGCGTCGGCGGCACGACCTACAACTACCAGGTCGCCAACACCGGCACCAACGGGCCGGCGATCCGCGGCGCGCTCGAGACTTCGGTCAACGGCGGCAACATCACCGACTCGCGGCTCTCCGGTAGCGGCGTGACGGCGAGCAACTACGGTCCGGTCGCGGCCGGCAACAACAGCGGCAATCTTGGCGTCACCTTCACGGTGGGCTCTGCCGGGACGCTCGCGCCCCTGAGTGGTCAGGCCGTCCACGTCGCGAACAACTTCGACAACCTGTCGGAGCAGACACTCAACATCGCGCTAGCGAGCGGCGCCGCTGCCTACAACGCCGCGATCGGCTCGGCCACGCCGACGCCGATCCCGTTCGGCAACGTGCGGGTCGGCACGGCCGACACGCAGGCGCTCACGGTCCGCAACACGCAGACCGCGGGCTCCTTCAGCGAGGATCTCAACGCGGCCTTCGGCGCGTCGACCGGCGCGGCGACCAGCAGCGGCAGCATCACGCACCTGGTCGCGGGCGGCACCGACAACGCGTCGCTGACGGCGTCTCTGAACACCGCCACCGCAGGCGCCAAAACCGGTAGCGTCACGATCAACTACGACACGGCCGGCACCGTCAACGGCGTCAGCAATGGCCTCGGCACGCTGAACGTCGGCAGCCAGACGATCGCGCTGTCCGGCAACGTCTACAACACCGCGGTCGGCTCGACGTCGCCGTCGTCGGTCGCAGTCGCCAACCAGCGCGTCGGTGGCTCGAACAGCAGCGCGTTGACGGTCTCCAACACGGCCGCACCGGGCAACTTCAGCGAGGCGCTCAGCGCGAGCGTGAGCGCAGCCAGCGGCGGTGCGACCGGCACCGGCAGCGTGTCGAACATCGCGGCCGGCAGCAGCAATGCCAGCGCGCTCACCGTCGGCGTCAGCACCGCAACGGCCGGTGCGAAGAGCGGCAACGTCACGATCGCCTACCAGTCCGACGGTACCGGCTCCAACGGCAACAGCGGCCTGGCCGCGATCGCCGCGGGCTCGCAGACGATCGGCGTCACCGGCAACGTCTACCAGACCGCGTCCGGCGCGATCCTGACGGCGCCGCTCAACTTCGGCACCGTGCAGGTCGGCACGACCGTCAGCCAGATGCTCTCGATCCAGAACACCGCAACCGGTGCGTCGGGCTTCGTCGAGGATCTCAACGCGAGCTTCGGCGCGTCGTCGGGAACCGGCTCGAGCCGCATCACCGGTTCGGGCAGCATCACCGGGCTGGCCGCGGGCAGCACGAGCAACGGCCTGACCGTCGGCGTCAACACGAGCTCGGCGGGCACGGTCAGCGGCAGCATCGCCGTCAACTTCTTCTCGGCCGGTACGGTGGGCGGCGTCAGCAACGGGCTCGGCTCGCTCGCGGTCGGGTCGGCTGGCTACGGCGTCTCGGGCACCATCCAGGGCACGGCCAACGTCGTCGATCAGGCCAACCCCGTCATCAACAACGCCCCGATCGCACTCGGCAACGTTCGCATCGGGTCTACGGCGCCGACCGGCTTGGTCAGCGTCACCAATCAGGCCACCGGCAACCAGCAGGCCGCGCTGAACGCCAGCATCAGCGGCAACGCGCCGATCACGGCATCCGGCAGCTTCAACCTGCTCGCCCCCGGCTCGACCAACGCGTCGGCTCTCGCGGTGGGCTTCGACACGTCGACGGCGGGGTCGAAGAACGGCACGGCCACCATCGCCTTCGTCTCGGATGCGAGCAACATCGGCAACTGCGCGCCGAACTGCCAGGTCACGCTGCCGTCGCAGAACGTCGCCGTGACCGGCGCCGTCTACCGCCTCGCCAACCCGGCCGCCACGCCCAACACGGTCACGGTCGCCGGGCGCGTCGGCAGCACCTCACCGGTGACCGCCATCAACGTCACCAACGTGTCGCCCGATGCCTACACCGAAGGGCTCACCGTATCGCGCGGCGCCACGTCGGCCGGCTTCACGTCGTCGGGCAGCATCACCAACCTGGTCGCGGGCGGCAACTCGAATGCGATCGGCGTGACGTTGAACACGACCACGGCCGGTACGTTCGCCGGCACGCAGGCGCTCAACTTCGTCTCGACCGGCGCGGGCACCGACGGCGCGGCAGACCTCGCGGTCGGCAGCGGCAGCGTCACCCTCAACGGCAAGGTCTACACGCCGGCGGTGGCGAGTCTCAACACGCCGTCGGTGGCCTTCGGCATCGTCCACGTCGGCGACTCGGTCGCAGCGCAGAGCGTCTCGGTCACCAACTCGGCGGCCACCACCGCGCTCAACGACGTGCTGCTGGCGTCGGCGACCGGTGCGACCGGCCCGTTCACGGCCAGCGGCAGCCTCGGCACGGGCCTCGCGTCGCAGGCGACCAGCACCGCGCTGAAGGTCGGCCTGAATACGTCCACCGCCGGCGTCTATACCGGCTCGGCCGCCTTCAGCGCTGCCAGCCACGACGCCGACCTGTCGGACGTCGCACTCGCGAACCTGGCCGTCGGCCTGACCGGGCAGGTCAACAACTACGCGAGCGACGCGTTCGCCTTCGGCAGCGGCGCCGGAACGCTCACGCAGTCGGGATCGACCTTCATCCTCGACTACGGCACGGTGGCGCAAGGCTCGGGGACGCGCAGCACGACGCTCGTCGCCGACAACGCCGCGACCGGGCCGGCCGACCTGCTCGACGGAATGTTCCAGTTCCTCGATCCGGCCGACTTCGCCGAGACGGGCTTCACCAGCTTCACGAACCTCGCTGCCGGCCAGGCCACCAGCGGGTTGATGCTGTCATTCAGCTCGATGACCGTCGGAAACTTCTCCGACACCATCACGCTGCACGGCGTCGGCCACAACGCCAGCGGCTACTCGGCATCGATCGGCGACATCCAGCTGATCGTGCGCGGCGCCGTCGCCGGTCAGGTCACGCCGCCGAGTGGCGTCCCCGAGCCGGACTCGCTGCTGTTGCTCGGACTCGGCATCCCGCTGCTCTTCCTGCGCCGCCGCCGTCGAGGCCAACCGGCCGCGCATTGAGCATCGCACGACCTGTCGACGTGTTCTGATCAAGGGAGGCGGTAGGCGGCCGGGCGGACGATTGCGTCCCACCGGCCGCCATATCGTTGCGCGCTTCCCACGCTTCGAGGGCCGCATCGGACGACCTGAGTTCCGAAGCGTCGTAGCCGCGCCCAATTTCGGTACCATCGACGCACTCTAACCCGACATCTGCGGAGGACCTCGTGCTGGCACGCTGGCAATTCTGGGTGACGACCGTGGTCGCACTCCTCGTGGCTCTCGCAGCCGGATACAACATGATGTTGTTCAGTCAGAACCGGGTCGCGCAAGCCGAACTGGCCCGGCGCGCGCAATACGTGCAGCAGAGCGTCCAGCTCGAAGGCCTGTATCGCGAGCTGGTCAAGGCGCTTGCCGATCTGTCGGTGCGAAACCAGGACAAGGCGCTGACCGACCTCCTGGCCGCCCAGGGCATCACGCTCAACGGACCGGCGCCTGCGGCGCCCGGCGCCGCGACGCCTTCGACCGATGCGAAGAAGGGAGCGAAGCCATGAGCGCACCATTCGGAGCCGACGCCACGCTCGTGCCGGAGGTCGGCCGGGTTTCGCCTTCGCCTTCGCCCTCGACCCTGAGCGCTTTCCTCCCGGTGTTGATCCTCGGACTGGTGTTGCTCGCCTGGTTCGGCTTCCAGGCATCGCAGTTGCGCGGCGAGCGCGACGCGATGCGCGAGGTGACGACCAACCAGGAGAAGACCGTCCAGGACTCGAAGAAGCTGCGCGACTCGCTCGACGCGATCGCGCGCGGCACGGCGCAACTGGCCGATGCCGGCAACCCGAACGCGCGCCTGATCGTCGATGAATTGAAGAAGCGCGGCATCACCATTTCGCCGAACCAGCCGACCGGCATCGATCCCGCTGCACCGGCGCCCGCGCCGTGATCGTTCGATACGAGGCGAACAGCGCCGCGACGACGAAAGTTGGCAAGATACCGTAACGCCTCGGTATCATCCGGGTAGCCCATGACCTCCGCGCGCCCGAACGTTTTCAACGCAGTACCGGCCGTCCCTGCGAGAGGTCCGGAAAGCAGCGGGCGCAGCCACCCGACGTTCGCGGCCTATTCCCCGACGCTGGTGGAATCCACGCTCGAGCGGGTCCTCGCCAGCTCGGCATTCCGCCGGTCGCAACGTCACCGGCAGTTCCTGCGACACGTGATTCGCGCTGCGCTCGCGAACGAACAGGAGCAGTTGAAGGAGGTCATCATCGGCCTCGAAGTCTTCGGCCGCGCACTGTCGACCTACGACCCGCGACGCGACCCGATCGTCCGCGTCGAAGCCGGACGACTGCGCGAGAAGCTCGAACGCTTCTACGCCGACGAAGGGGCGAGCGAGGCGTTCGAGATCACCATTCCGGTCGGCAGCTACATGCCGCAGTTCAATCGGCGTCGAGCGGCGCAACCCGACCTCCGCCGCTCGATCGCCATCCTGCCGTTCAACAATGTCACGGGGCAACCGCACGATGGAGCCTTCGCGATCGGGCTGGCCGACCAGCTGATCGATACGCTCGGCCAGGTCAAGGGCATGAAGGTCGTGGCGCGTGTCTCGGCGCTGAAGGCGAGCGAGAAGGAACTGTCGCTTCGGGCGCTCAGCACGCTGCTCGGGGTCGACCACATCGTCGAAGGCAGCATCCAGCGCAGCGGCCCGCGTCTGCGCTGCATCGCGCGACTGTCGCGTTCGAAAGGCGGCGTGCAGATTTGGTCGCGTCGCTTCGAACAGGCCGATTCGGCCGGTGACCTGTTCGCCTTCCAGGACGAGATCGCCGACGCGGTACTTGCGGCGGTGACCGCGTCGTTGATCGAAGGAGCCGGTCCATCCGGTGCCGCCACCACGACGGCGTCGATGCCGCATCGGGCTCCGCTGACCCACAGCAACGAAGCGCGCGTGCTGTTCGAACGCGCCCGCTATCTCGCACTGCAGGGGTCGATCGACGGCTACACGCGCGCGATCGCGCTGCTCGAGAAGGCCGTGACGCTGGATCCCGAATTCGCCCAGGCGCATTCGCAACTGGGCGCGACCCGCGCGAACCTGGGGCCGTACGTGTTCGCGCCGACGATCGCCACGTTCGCGAAGGTCAAGGAGTCGCTGCTGCGGGCGCTCGAGCTGAATCCGCTCGATGGCGACGCCCATTCGCTGCTCGCCGTCATCGCCCATCGCATCGAGTCCGGCTGGGAGACCGCCGAGCCGCTCTTCATCGAAGCGTTGCGCATGTCGCCGAGTTCGACGCTCGCGCACTCCAGCTACGCCTGGGCGCTCGTGTTCAACGGCCGTTACGACGAGGCGATCTTCCACGCGAAGACGGCCATGGACCTCGATCCGCTGAACCTCGCGCAACGCGCGTACAACGCGCGGCTGTACTCGTACGCGGGCGACTACGAGACGGCGTTGAGCGAGCTGCAGATCGTCCTCGAGCTCGACCCGGACCACGTCTATGCGCGACTGGTGCTCGGCATCATCCACCTGTCGATGGGTCATCCCGACCAGGCGATGCCGCACTTCGAGCGCATCGCGGACGCCGTGCCGGACCATTCGAGCGCTCATCTCCACATCGTCTGCGTCCATGGGATGCGCGGCGAGATCGAGCGTGGCAAGCACGAACTCGCCGCGCTGCTGGCGCGCTGGAAGGCGATGCCCGGCGATCGCGCGCCGACCTATTCACCGGTCTATCTGGCCCTGGCCTCGGCCTGCCTGGGGGATCGCGACGCGATGCTGGCGCATCTGGAACAGGCCGCGAGCGAACGCGACTATCCCTGCATCACGACGCCGGCGCACGTGCGGGTCGATCGCTACCCCGACGACCCCGCCTTCATCGATCTTCTGCATCGGCATGGACTGAAGCTGCTGCGACGCTGAGACACCGACACTTCATGGCAGACGCAGTCACCCCGGGCGCATCGGTCGCGATGATTCCCGTCGAGACGCCGCGCGGGCGCTTCCAGGTCTGGACCCGACGCGTCGGTGACCATCCCCGCATCAGGCTGCTGCTGTTGCATGGCGGTCCCGGCGCCACGCACGAGTACTTCGAGGTGCTCGAGGAAACCCTGCCGAGCGCGGGCATCGAGCTGATCTTCTACGACCAGCTCGGCTCGTACCACAGCGACCAGCCCGACGAACCCGGGCTGTGGAACATCGACCGCTTCGTCGACGAGGTTGAGCAGGTGCGGATCGCGCTCGGGCTGACCGCCGACAACTTCTTCCTGCTCGGGCACTCGTGGGGTGGCATCCTCGCGATCGAATACGCGTTGAAGCATCAGCAGCATCTGAAGGGGCTCGTCGTGTCCAACATGATGGCCAGCATCCCGGCCTACAACCGCTACGCCGAGACGATGCTGATGCCGACCATGGATCCGGACGTGCTGGCCGAGATCCAGGCGCTCGAAGCGGCGAAGGCCTACGACGACCCGCGCTACATGGCGCTGCTGATCCCGCACCACTACGAGCATCACGTCCTGCGCGCGCCTCACGCCGAGTGGCCCGACCCGGTGAACCGGACGTTCGCGCATCTCAGTGCGGCCGTCTACATTCCGATGCAGGGGCCGAGCGAACTCGGCGCGAGCGGCGCGCTGGTCGAGTGGGATCGCACCGGCGACCTTCCGACGATCACCGTGCCGACGCTCGTCATCGGCGCCGAGCACGACACGATGGACCCCGCCCACCTGAAGTCGATGGCGGACGCGTTGCCGAACGGTCGCTACCTGCATTGCCCGGACGGCAGCCACATGGCGATGTACGACGACGAGACCGTCTACGTCGCCGGCTTGATCGGGTTCCTGCAGGACGTCGACCGCGCATCGACCTCATGACGATGCTCCCCGCCGGCGACCCGATCGGCACGGTCCTGCCGAACACGGCCGAAGTGCCCGAGGCGGAGTCGCCGGTTCGGCTGCACCGCGTTCTCACGACAGTCGACCTGTTGATCTACGGAATGATCTTCATGGTGCCGATCGCGCCGTTCGCGGTGTTCGGCTTCGTGTGGAAAGAGGCGAACGGCATGGTCCCGCTCGCCTACGGCATCGGCATGGTGTGCATGGTCTTCACCGCGATGAGCTACGCTGCGATGTCGCGCGCCTTCCCGAGCGCGGGCTCGGTCTACACGTATGCGCAACGCGGGCTCTCCGAAGCGGCAGGGTTCTTCGCCGGCTGGCTGATCCTGCTCGACTACGTGCTCGTGCCCGCCCTGCTGTACATCGTCAGCGCGGCCGCCTTGAAGCCGCTGTTGCCGCAGGTGCCCGGCTGGGCGTGGCTCGTCGGCTTCATCGCCTTCAACAGCGGGGTCAACGTCATCGGGCTGCAATGGAGCGCGAAGGCCAACCGCGGCCTGCTGGTGTTCGAACTGGTCGTGCTCGCGATCTTCGTCGTGGCCGGACTGGCCGCGCTCGGGCGCGGAGTCGGATCGGGTTCCCTGACCGCGAAGCCGTTCTTCGATGCGAGCCGCTTCAGTGTCTCGATGGCGCTCGGTGCGACGTCGATCGCGGTCCTGTCGTTCCTCGGCTTCGACGGCATCTCCACGCTCGGCGAGGAAGCACGCGACCGCGACGGCGTGGGCAGAGCAACGCTGCTGTCTCTATTGATGGTCGGGCTGCTGTTCATGTTGCAGACGTGGATCGCCGCGGAACTCTCCGTCGGTCGGCCCTTCGACGACCTGGACAGCGCGTTCTACGAAGTCGCCGACGCCGCGGGTGGCACGTGGCTGAAGCAGCTCGCGCTCGTCGCGACGGTCGTCTCGGCCGGCATTGCCAACGCGATGGCCGCGCAGGCGGCGATCTCGCGCGTCCTGTTCGCGATGGCGCGCGATCGCAAGCTGCCGAGCGTGCTGGCGCGATTGCACCCGCGCTTCGGCACGCCGTATGTCAGCACCATCGTCGTCGCCGTCGTCTCGCTGATCGTGGGCCTCGCGTTCGCCGACCGCCTCGAGGACCTGACGCGGCTCGTCAACTTCGGCGCGCTGTGCGGTTTCCTGCTGCTGCATGCGGCCGTCGTCAATCACTTCGTGCTGCGCAACGGCTCGCGCGACCGGCTGAAACACGTGATCGCGCCGGCCATGGGATTCGCCATCATCGCGTTCGTGGTCGTCGAGATGGATCGACTGGCGCTGACCTTCGGCAGCATCTGGCTCGCGCTCGGCATCGTCTACTACGGGGTGCTGACGCGGGTCCTGAAGCGGCCGGCAACGCTGCAGGTCTGACGAACGAGGCCCCGTCAGTGCAACTGCCGATAGATCTCTTCGGCAAGCACGTGCGAAACGCCTTCGACCGTCGCCAGCTCGTCGACGCTCGCGCCGATCACCCCCTGGAGTCCGCCGAAGCGCGCCAGCAGCTTCTGTCGGCGCTTGGCGCCGATGCCTTCGATCTCCTCGAGCCGCGACGTGAGACGGGCCTTGGCACGCTTCGCCCGCATGCCGGTGATCGCGAAGCGATGCGCCTCGTCGCGGATCTGCGCGACCAGCATCAGCGCGGCCGACTCCTTGCCGAGCTCCAGCGCCGGACGTCCATCGGCGAAGATCAGCGTCTCGAGACCGACCCGGCGACCTTCGCCCTTCGCGACACCGACGATCAGCGAGATGTCGAGGCCGATCTCCGCGAAGACCTGTCGCGCGATCTCGACCTGCCCCTTGCCGCCGTCGACGAGCACGACGTCGGGCACGATGGCCACCGGCCGGGCAGCGGGCCCGCGGCGCTTCGGTGATTGCGCGGACGCGCCGGCATCGTCGATGACATCCGCGGCGGCCTCGCTGACGACGCCCTCGCCCGCCGCCTCCGCCTCGCGCGCGAGCTCGAGATTGGCCGCGGCGGCGTCGACCGCATCGGCCTCGCTGACCGCCTCGACGAGCTTCGCGTAGCGACGCGTCAGGACCTGGCGCATCGCGGCGTAGTCGTCGCCGGGCGTGATGCCCGTGATGTTGTAGCGCCGGTACTCGCCGTTCTGCGTCGCGTGATGATGGAACACGACGCACGACGCCTGCGTCGCCTCGCCCATCGTGTGGCTGATGTCGAAGCATTCGATCCGCAGTTCGGCAAGATCGTCCTTCTCGTCGAGTCCGAGCACTTCGGCGAGCGCGCGCGTGCGCGCCTGCTGCGAGCCCTGCTCGGCCAGCATCCGCGTGAGCGCCAGCGCCGCGTTCTTCTCGGCCATCTCGAGCCACTGACGACGCTGGCTCTGCGGCTGCCGGATCAATGCGACCTTGTGCCCCGATCCGCCTTCGAGCGCGGCCATCAGCTCGGGCGCCTCCGGGTCGACGTTGACGATCAGCGCCGACGGCACGAAGTGGTCGAGGTAGTGCTGCGCGAGGAACGCCTCGAGGATCGTCGCGTCGATCGCCTTCTCCGACAGCGTGCCCGCGGACTCGACATGCGTCGGGAAGTACGCCCGATCGCCGAGGTGACGGCCGCCGCGGACCATCGCGAGGTTCACGCACGCGCGGCCCCCTTCGACGCGCACCGCGGTGGTGGCGACGG
>CAXTPX010000058.1:0-9546 GCA_964246005.1 uncultured Burkholderiaceae bacterium
GCCGCGCGATCGTCGACTTGCCGCAGCCCGACTCGCCGACGAGGCCGAGCGTCTCGCCCCGCGCGATCGTGAACGACACGTCGTCGACCGCCTTCAGGATCGATCGTCCCTCGCGCTGCAGGACGCGGTTCAGCCAGGGGGCCGAGACGTCGAAGCTGCGGCCGGCACCGTTCACTTCGACGAGCGGCCGGTTCGAAGGGACGTTCATAACGTGCCCGAGGCGTGGTCGATCATCGCGAGCGTCGCGTGCACGGCCTCGGCCGCCTTGCGATGCTTGCGGTCGTGCAGCCAGCATGCGGCCAGCGACGGGGGTGCCGCCATCAGCTCGGGACGCTCGCGGTCGCACGGCGCGAAGCGCGCCGCGCAGCGTGGATGGAACGCGCAGCCCGGCGGGATGGCGTTCAGCCGTGGCATCGAGCCGTCGATCTGCGCGAGGTGCGTGACCTCGTGCCGCATCGACGGAATGGCGCCCATCAGGCCGACCGTGTACGGGTGCTGCGGGCGATGGATGATGTCGTCGACGCGACCGATCTCCGCGATGCGGCCCGCATACATCACCGCGACCCGGTCGGCGGTTTCCGCGATGACGCCCATGTCGTGCGTGACCAGCATGACGGCCGTACCGTGGTCGCGACACAGCGTCTTCAGCAGCAGGATGATCTGCGCCTGGATCGACACGTCGAGCGCCGTGGTCGGCTCGTCGGCGACGATCAGGCGTGGCTCCGCCGCGAGCGCGAGCGCGATCACGACCCGCTGTCGCATGCCGCCGGAGAACTGGTGCGGGTACTGATCGATGCGCTGTCGGGCCCCGGGGATTCCCGTGGATTCGAGCAGGTCGATCGCGCGCTGCTTCGCGGCGCTCGCCGACAACGGCAGGTGCGTCTGGATCGTCTCGACCAGTTGACGCCCGATGGTGTAGAGCGGATTGAGCGACGTCAGCGGGTCCTGGAAGATCGCGCCGATCTCCTTGCCGCGGATGCGCCGCATCGACTCCTCGTCGAGCTGGTCGATGCGACGGCCGTCGAACAGGATCTCGCCGCCCGCGACGCGACCCGGCGCTTCGAGGAGACCGATGATCGCGGCGCCGGTCAGCGACTTGCCGGCGCCCGACTCGCCGACCACGCCGAGCACTTCGCCGGGCGCGATCGTGAACGACACGTCGTCGAGCGCGAGCAGCGCGCCGCGCCGCGAAGGGAATTCGACCCGCAGGTTGCGGACTTCGAGGAGAGGCGCGGGCATCGGCGACGAGTCAGAGCTTCATCGCGACGGACCGTCGCCGATGGCCGCCACGGATTGAACGACGCTCGACGCCGGCAGCGGCAGGCCGGAGATCGCCGCCGTCTCCGCTTTCGCTCGCTCGGCATCCGCATCGCAGCCGCCGACCGGGAACGTGCGCTCGACGACGAGCTGCCAGTCCTGCGACAGCGCGGTCTCGCGCTGCGCGGCGATGTAGTAGCGCGTGCACGGCTCCACCGTGAACGGATAGTTCTTCGTGACCCGCTCGCTGAAGCCGCCGACCGCCGCCGCGTCGAGCCGCATCACGTGCTCGCCCGGCGTGATCGGCACGGGCCTGAACGCCGGCGACGACCCGTCGATGGCGAGGATGGAGACCGGATAGCGGTCGCGAATCGCGCGGTAGTAGACCTGGTTGTCGTAGACGTACGAGAGCGGCGCGCTGCCGCAGCCGGCGAGGGTCGCCACGGCAAGCGCGACGACAGGCCAGCGCCTCCGGGGCGGGCGTTCGACGTTCGACGCCATCGAAGAAGCGGGTGATGCACGATCCATGATCGGCTCCTGCATTGGTTCGGGGGATGGACCGGCTCGACCTGTCACTGCAGCCGCGGATTCAGCGCATCGCGCAGCCAGTCACCGAGCAGGTTGACCGACAGCACGAGCATCACGAGGGCTGCACCGGGAAATACCGTTATCCACCACTCGCCGGAAAAAAGGAAGTTGTTGCCGTTGCGGATCAGCGTGCCCAATGACGGCAGCGTCGGCGGCACGCCGACCCCGAGGAACGACAGCGTCGCCTCGGTGATGATGGCCGTGGCGATGTGGACGGTGGCGAGGACGAGCACCGGCCCGGTGACGTTCGGAAGCACGTGCCGGAACATGATCGCGACCGGTCCGACGCCGATCACGCGCGCCGCCTGCACGTACTCGCGATTCTTCTCGACCAGCGTCGAGCCGCGCACGGTGCGGGCGTACTGTACCCACCCCGACGCGGCGATCGCGAAGACGAGCACGATGAACGCGATGCTCTCGTCGGCGTTCTTGAACACGGCGCGCGCGACGCCGTCGATCAGGAGCGCGATCAGGATCGCGGGGAACGACAGCTGCACGTCGGCGATGCGCATGATGACGGCATCGACCCGCCCTCCCAGATACCCCGCAAGTAAACCGAGGCCGATGCCGATGACGAGCGACAGGAACACCGACGCCGCACCGACGATCAGCGAGATGCGCGAACCGTAGAGGATCGCCGACAGCACGTCGCGTCCCTGCTCGTCGCTGCCGAGCGGATAGGTCGCCTTGCCGCCCTCGAGCCACGCCGGCGGGAGGCGGGCATCCGACAGGTCGACGCTGGCGAGGTCGAACGGGTTGTGCGGCGCGATCCAGCCGGCGAAGAGAGCGCCGATCAGGCACGCCAGCGCGACGAGCGACGCCACGATCGCGATCGGCGAGTGGCGATACGCGTACGCGAAGTCGCTGTCCCACGCGCGGGCGAACCAGTGGGGTTCGGAGGCGACGACGGGGGTGGATGCAGGCAGCATCAGAGACCGCCCTCGAAACCGTCGTTCCCGCGCACGCGGGAACCCAGTGTCGCCTGCTCGTTAAAAAGCAACGACACGGGGTCCCCGCTTTCGCGGGGACGACGAATGCGAGTGCAACGGCCCATCACTTCACCGTCACCCACCGCAACGGCATGTCGTTCGTCGCCATCTGCACCAGCGTCACGTTCTTCTTCACGCCCCACGCCAGCGCCTGCTGGTGCAGCGGCAGATGGCCGATGTCGTCCTCGTGCAGCTTCATCGCCTCGGCGATCATCGCGTCGCGCTTCGGCGCATCGGTCTCCGACTGGATCTTGCCGATCAGGTCGTCGATCTTCGGATTGCTGTACGCGCCGAGGTTGAACTGGCCGCGACCCGTCGCGTTGTCGGGCGTCCCGAGGATGGAGTTCAGCGTGTCGTGCGCGTCGATCGTCGACGGCGTCCAGCCCAGCATGTAGAACGACGTGTTGCGCGACAGGATCTTCGGGAAGTAGAGGGTCTTCGACTCGGCCTGCAGGTTGATCTTGACGTTGATGCGCGCGAGCATCGCCGAGACCGCCTGGCAGATTTCGGAATCGTTGACGTAACGGTCGTTCGGGCAGTTCATCGCGACCTCGAACCCGCTGGCATAGCCGGCATCGGCCATCAGCTTCTTCGCGGCCTCGACGTCGTACGGCAGTCGCTTGTTGAGTTCGGGCACGAAGCCGTGCACGCCGGGCGCGATCATCTCGCCGGTCGGCGTCGACGCGCCGCGCATCACCTTCGACTTGATCGTCTCGATGTCGATCGCCTGATAGAACGCCTGGCGGACGCGCTTGTCCTTGAACGGGTTCTTGCCCTTGATGTTCGAGTACAGCAGTTCGTCGCGTTTCTGGTCCATGCCGAGGAAGATCGTGCGCAGCTCCGGACCGGCCAGCACCTTCGTGTTGGCACCGGCGTTGATGCGCGCGATGTCCTGTTGCGGCACCGGTTCCATCATGTCGATCTCGCCCGAGATCAGCGCGGCCACGCGGGTCGAGCCGTTGCCGATCGGCGTGAAGATCGCCTCGTCGACGTTGCCGTCGTTCTTGCCCCACCAGTTGAGGTTGCGCACGAGCACCGTGCGCGTGCCCGGCTCGCGCGACTTGAGGCGATACGGACCGGTGCCGTTGGCCTTGAACGACGCGGTGTTCTCGATGCCCTTCCGCTTGTCGACCGGCTTCTCGGCCTTGTTGTCGATGCACCACTTCTTGCTGAAGATCATCCAGCGGGTGAAGTTGTTCGGCAGGATCGGATACGGGATCTTCGTCACGACGTCGATCGTGTGATCGTCGACCTTCCTGATCTCGCTGATCGCGCCGACGTAGGTCTTGACGTCGGACCCGTCGGCGAGCGCCCGCTGGTACGAGAAGATCACGTCGTCGGCACCGAACGGCGTGCCGTCGTGGAAGGTCACGTTCTTGCGCAGGTTGAAGCGCCAGACCGTGGGCGAGGTCTGCTTCCAGTCGGTCGCGAGCGCGGGCACCGGCTTCAGGTCACGGTCGAGGTCGACCAGCGCCTCGTAGATGTTGTTCAGGAAGCCGAGCTGCAGCGACTCGTTCAGCGAGTGCGGATCCATCGAGATCGGATCGCCCTGGTTCGAGAAGCGGAAGGTCGCGGCGTGGGCCGTCGCGGTCAACACTGAACCGGCCCCGAACAGCATGGCGATCAGCGCTGCAGTGGAAAGACTCTTTACATTCATCTCGATGTACTCCAGTTCGTCGTGCCCGCCCAGGCGGGAACCCAGTGTCGTACTGCGGTCGACCTGCCGGCACGCAACGCCGCCAAGTTCCCGCTTACGCGCGAACGACGGCCTCCGGTGGTCGTGTTCAACGCGGCATCGCCTGCTCGGCCAGCGCGGCCAGCAACCCCGCGCCGAGCGGCAGCACCGCGTCGTTGAAATCGTAGCGCGTGTTGTGCAGGAACCGTCCGTCCTCCGCGCCACCCTGGCCGAGGCGCAGGTACGCGCCGGGTCGGGCCTGCAACATGAACGAGAAGTCCTCGGCGCCCATCGACGGCGGCAGGTCGCGGATGACGTGGTCGGCGCCGACCAGCGACGTCGCGACATCGCCTGCGAAGCGAGCCTCGGGCAACGAGTTGATCGTCGGCGGATAGAGACGATGGTAGGCGCAGGTCGCGGTCGCACCGAAGCCCGCCGCGATCGATTCGCACAACGTCGAGAGACGCTCCTCGAGCAGCGCCTGCACCGACGGCTTGAAGCTGCGCGCCGTGCCGATCAGACGGACGGTGCCGGGGATGACCGAGAAGGCATCCATGTCGCCCGCCTGCATCCCGGCGATCGTGATGACCGCCGAGTCGATCGGGCTGACGTTGCGCGACACGATGCTCTGCACGGCGGTGATGATGTGACCGGCGACGATCACCGGATCGATCGCGAGATACGGATGCGCGCCGTGGCCGCCACGCCCGGTGATCGTGATCTCGAAGCGGTCGGCGGCCGCCATCATCGGACCGTCGTTGATGCCGATCGTGCCGGCCGGCAGGCTCGGCCAGTTGTGCATCGCATAGACCGCGTCGCAAGGGAAGCGCGTGAAGAGACCGTCCTCGATCATCGCCTTCGCGCCCGCATGACCCTCCTCGCCGGGCTGGAAGATCAGGTGCACGGTGCCGTCGAAGTCACGCGTCGTCGCGAGGTGTCGCGCAGCGCCGAGCAGCATCGTCGTGTGGCCGTCGTGTCCGCACGCGTGCATGCGATGCGGATGGGTCGACCGATGCGCGAACGCATTGACTTCGACGATGGGCAGCGCGTCCATGTCGGCGCGCAGCCCGATGGTTCGCGTCGATAGCGGACCGCCATCGGCCGGACGTCCTCGCAGCACGCCGACGACGCCGGTCCGCCCGATCCCCGAGTGCGTCTCGATGCCGAGCGCCTTCAGCTCGCGCTCGACCACGCTCGCGGTGCGCTCTTCCTCGAAGCCGAGCTCGGGATGAGCATGCAGGTCCCGTCGGATTTCGACGAGGTCGTCGTGATAGCCGCGGATCGCATCGACGGTCGTCGCGGCCATGGGTCCATCGATGGGTTTGTTCATGAGCAGCGTGTTCGGTGCGCGACGTTCAATGCGTCGCGGTGCGCTCGATGCGCAGACGCGGGTCGACCACGAAGTAAAGCAGGTCGACGACGAGGTTGATGATCACGAAGATCAAGGCGATCAGGCACAGATAGGCGGCCATCACCGGGATGTCGGCGACACCGACCGACTGGATGAAGAGGAGGCCCATGCCGGGCCACTGGAACACGGTCTCGGTGACGATCGCGAACGCGATGATGCCGCCCAGTTGCAGTCCGGTGATGGTGATCACCGGGACCAGCGTGTTCTTCAGCGCGTGACCGAAGTTGATCGCGCGTCGCGACAGGCCGCGGGCGCGCGCGAACTTGATGTAGTCGGTGCGCAGCACCTCGAGCATCTCGGAGCGCACGAGTCGCAGGATCAGCGTGAGCTGGAACAGGCACAGCGTGATCGACGGCAGGATCAGGTGACGCCAGCCGTCGAGCGACGTGAAGCCGGTGGTCCACCAGCCGAGGGCGAGCGTCTCGCCGCGGCCGTACGACGGCAGCCAGCCGAGCAGCACGGCGAAGACCAGGATCAGCAGGATGCCGATCAGGAACGTCGGCAGCGACACGCCGAGGAGCGACAGCGTCAGCAACGTCTGCGCGAGCCAGCTGTTGCGTCGTAGCGCGGTGTAGACGCCGGCCGGGACGCCGACGACGATGGCGAGGACGGCCGCGACGAAGCTGAGCTCCAGCGTGGCCGGCAGGCGCTCCTTGATCAGCGACGAGACCTTGCGCCCTTCACGGAGCGACAGCCCGAAGTCACCGGTCGCGGCGTTGCCGACGAAGCGGGCGAACTGCACCACGAAGGGCTGATCGAGGCCGAGTCCCTCGCGCAACGCGGCGCGCTCCGCGGGCGTCGCATCCTGCCCGACCATGAAGGCGACCGGATCGCCGGTGAACTGGAACAGCAGGAACGACACGAAGGCCACGGCCAGCATGACCAGCACGGCCTGGAACGCACGGCGCAAGACGAATGCGAGCATCGGGTGGATCGAGGAGAAAGGGCGGATGCCGCCGGATGAATCCCGCGCCGCAGCAACGATCGATCATGCACAAGTGGTCGGAGAGCGTCAATCGAAGTCGGCCCGGGCGTCGCTCCGTCGCGAAACGGCGGTGACGCCGCAACGAACGACGGGGCGATCGTTCGATCGTGCCCGGTCGACGGCGTTGCGATCGGGCCATGCGTTCATAGGGAAATGTGGTGCTTTCCAAAAAAACATGGTTTACACTTTGCCGCGCTCGAAAGGGGCCCTTTTCATAGGGGCGAAGCCCTCGCAAGTCACCAAGACAACGATAGATCCGGAGTTTCAGTGCGATTGATTCCCTTGCTGTGTGCTTTCTGTTTCATTGCTGGTTGCGCCAACAATCCTTCTTCATCGGCTTCATCGGCTTCAGCGGACGAAGGGGTTTATGTCACCGGTAGCAATATCAAACGGCGGGACAACCGTTCCGGATCGGATCATGTGGTCAGCGGCACCGTCGATTCGTCGACCAGTACGGGCGGACAGGTCCGCTGACCGCCAAGACGCTGGACCGAAGTCAACCAGTATTTCAAGGAGAAGACCCGATGGTTACTGCAAAGAAGGCTGTTGCGAAGAAAGCCGCGGCCAAGAAAGCCCCACCCGCGAAGAAGGCGCCGGCCGTGAAGAAGGCTGCGACCAAGACGCCTGCGGCCACCAAGGCCCCTGCGAAGAAGGCCGCTGCGAAGACCGCTCCGCGCAAGCCCAACGCCGCCTTCATGAAGGCCATGACGCCAAGCCCTGCACTCGCTGCGGTGATTGGCGCGATGGCCGTGCCGCGCACCGAGGTCACGAGCAAGCTGTGGGCTTACATCAAGAAGAACGATCTGCAGGACCCGAAGGCCAAGCGCTTCATCAACGCCGACGACAAGCTGAAGGAAGTGTTCGGCAAGCCGCGGGTCGACATGTTCGAAATGACGCGACTGGTGCAAGGTCACCTGAAGTAGACCGAGCATCGCGTTCGACCGAAGCCCGGCAATGCCGGGCTTTTTTGTGGGCGCGATCGGTGAAACGCCTTCGAGATCGGCTCGAACGCTTCTGCATCCAGGGTCAAGCCGGTTCCTTGCCGGCGACACCGGGGAACAGGAACCTCGTGATGGTGATGAAGGCCAGGCCGGCCTGCACGACCGTCGCACCGATGAGCGTCATCAACGTCCTTCCGTCGACGATGCGGTAGTCCGCTTGCCAGATGCCGATCAGCCAGGCGAGGAATACCAGCAGGTAGACGCCACCGTTCAACCAGCCGAAGAGGGTCGTCATGGCCCCGATCATCCGGTCGCGCTGATCGTTGAGGCGATCCCACGACTGCTCGGTGACCGTCTTGTCGTCAGCCGAGTTGTCCGGTGGCGTGGCACTGCTGTCGAAGCGCACCGATGGAGCCTCGACTGCCGCGGCGTCCATCGGATCCCCGCCCGTATTCACGAGATCACGAGATCACGAGCTGCTGGAAATTACCCTGTTCATCCTTGACGAAGACACCCTGACCCTTCGCGTAATCGGTCACGGCGTCGGCGATCGAAACGCTGCGTCGCATCGCTTCAACCGAGGACGATGCGTTGAGTTTCTGCTGCATTCTCGACAAGGCAGTATCGGTCGACGAGCCGACGTTGTACTTGATCACCTTGACCAGTGGCTCAGCCATGGACAGCTCCTGCGTAGTGGGTAAGCGAGAGAAGATAGGGTCAAAGCTACCAAAAAGCAACCTCGAAGGTACCGGAGCGTCCACAGGTGTCGACGCGGACGTTACGGTGCCAGTCGCGCGATCGCGTCGGGGTCGGCGCACCAGGCAGTCAATAACTGACCGGTCGACCTCCGATCCGCCATCGAACGCGGCGTGGCTGCTCCGGTCCGGCTGAAGCGCGGTGCAGGCGCGGGCTGGACCACGCCGTCCACCTCGATGAACGTCCCGCGCGCGATGTTGTGCGCGTGCCGCGGCGCCTCGTCCCAGTCCAGAACCGGGGCGAAGCAGGCATCGCTGCCTTCCAGCAGCTCGCACCAGGCGTCGCGCGTGCGGGTGACGAAGACGTCGGCGAGCCTGTCCTTCAACAACGGCCACGCGCTCGCATCCATCTGCGCATCGAACGCCGCATCGGTCAGGCCGCAGCGCTCGCGCAACGTCGCGTAGAACTGCGGCTCGATCGCGCCGATCGCGACGTACCTGCCGTCCGCGCAGCGATAGGTGTCGTAGAAGTGCGAACCGCCGTCGAGCATGTTCGCGCCGCGCGTATCGCTCCACCAGCCATTGGCCGCGAAGCCGTACATCATCGTCGACAGCAACGCGGCGCCGTCGGTCATCGCCGCGTCGACGACCTGACCGCGCCCGGAGCCCTTCGCTTCGAGCAGCGCGGCCAGCACACCGACGGCCAGCAGCATCCCGCCGCCGCCGAAGTCGCCGACGTAGTTGAGCGGCACCGTCGGCTTGCCGCCGCGTGGACCGATCGCATGGAGCGCGCCCGACAGCGCGATGTAGTTGATGTCGTGTCCGGCGGCCTGCGCGAGCGGACCGTCCTGCCCCCAGCCGGTCATGCGACCGTAGACCAGGCGCGGATTGCGGGCCAGGCAGACGTCGGGGCCGAGCCCCAGGCGCTCCATCGTGCCGGGCCGGAAGCCTTCGACGATCGCATCGGCGCAGTCGACGACGGCCAGCAAGTCGTCGACCGCGCCC
>CAXTPX010000059.1:0-9544 GCA_964246005.1 uncultured Burkholderiaceae bacterium
ATGTCGCCATCCCCGAAGCCCTGCAGAACGCGATGTCGCGTCAGGCCCAGGCCGAGCGGGAGAAGCAGGCACGCGTCATCCTCGGGTCCGCCGAAGCGGCGATCGCCGGCAAGTTCGTCGAGGCGGCATCGATCTACGAAGGGCATCCGTGGGCGCTCCAGCTTCGTGCCATGAACATCATCTACGAGACCACCAAGGAGCGTGGCGCCACGATCCTGATGCCGAGCTCGATGGTCGACAGCCTCGATCCTTCCGCGGCCACGCTCGCGTTCGCGCTGGCGGGCAAGGTCGTGCAGGAGCCCGGGGACATCGCGCCGGTCGCACCGGTCGGCCGTCAGGCCGATCGGCCCCCGAAGCCGCTCGTCGACGTCCGGGCGGACGCCCTGGAACACGCTTGACGTCACACGAGTGATTGGGATGGGCCTTGTGTGGAAGTGCTCAGGAAGGACACGGGGAATCGAAGGACAAGCGCACCGGTCGATCGAGATGCAGGGCGGCTCGACAGCGACGTGCGCCACCGTGCCGACGCGCTCTGGATCGACACGCAAAATCGAGCGTGTCCTGGCGCCGCAGTCGAGACGACCGATGCCTTCCGCTTCTGAACGGGGTCTCGCCGTTGCTGCAGCAAGGCGCCAACGACAAACGTCGGGCCGGCTCGGCCACGTGTCCCGCGTCCGGGGATATTTGTTGCATGCGCGGGCCGCGCAATGTGTCGCAGCGGACAGACCCTCCGGGCCCGAAGCTCGCACGCTCATCCATCCGGGTTCTGCGCGTTCGCAACGACCTCACGCCGATCGCGCGGTTCTGAACCGCTGCACCTCAAGGAAGCTTCGACCATGACCTACCAAAGCATCAACCCGAACACCGGGAAGCTCCTCAAGAGCTTCAAGGACCTGACCGGCGCCCAACTCGAAACGTCGCTCGCCAAGGCCGAGTCCTGTTTCGAGACCTGGAAGCACACCAGCTACGCCGCACGCGCGGCCATCGTCAACAAGGCCGCTGCGCTGATGGCTGAACACGTCGACGACTTCGCCAGGCTGGCGACGCTCGAGATGGGGAAGCGCATCGACGAGGCACGCGGCGAGGTCAAGTTCAGCAGCGACATCCTGGCCTACTACGCCAAGCACGGTAAAGCGTTCCTAAAGCCGACGATCCTGCATCCGAAGCATGGCGAGGCGCACATGGAAAGCAGTCCGTTCGGCGTGATCTTCTGCGTCGAGCCGTGGAACTTTCCCTACTACCAGCTCGCCCGGATCGCCGGTCCTCACCTGATGGCAGGCAACACGGTGGTGGTCAAGCACGCCGGCTGCGTACCCCAGTGCGCGATCGCGTTCGAGAAGCTCTGGATCGACGCGGGCGCGCCGGTCGGCGCCTACACCAACCTGCTGGTTTCGCACGAGCAGTCCGATCAGGTCATCGACGATCCCCGGATCAAGGGCGTGGCGCTGACCGGCAGCGTGGCGGCGGGCCGCAGTATCGCCGCCCGCGCTGGCTCGCACCTGAAGAAGACGTCGATGGAACTCGGCGGGAGCGACGTGTTCATCGTGCTCGACGACGCCGACCTGGAAAAGACGATTCCATGGGCCGTGTGGGGCCGCATGTACAACGCGGGCCAGACCTGTTGCGCTTCCAAGCGCTTCATCGCGGTCGAATCGATCGCGGACAAGTTCCTCGCTAAATTCAGGACGGCCCTCGAAGCGCTGAAGCCGGGCGACCCGATGGACGAGAGCACCACGCACGGCCCCTTGTCGACGGAAGAAGCGCTGGTGCAACTGCTGAAGCAGGTCGACACCGCGGTCGAGCACGGCGCCAAATTGTTGATGGGCGGCAAGCGGATCGACCGGCCCGGCTCGTTCATGCAGACCACCATCCTGACCGACATCGAACCCGACAACCCTGCCTTCCGGGACGAGTTCTTCGGACCGGTGGTCTCGTTCTACCGCGTCAAGGACGAGGCGGCGGCGATCGCGCTGGCCAACGACTCGGACTTCGGTCTCGGCGGTTCCGTCTGGACGGAAGACGAAGCACGCGGCAAGCGCGTGGCCACGGCCGTCGACACCGGCATGGTGTTCATCAACAACATCGACTGGTCCGATGCCGAGCTGCCGTTCGGCGGCATCAAGGATTCCGGTTACGGGCGCGAGCTCGGCAGCATGGGGATCCAGGAGTTCGTCAACAAGAAACTCGTGCGCACGGGTCACTTCCCGGCGCCGGCCTGAGCAGGAGCCGTGGCCATGTACGTCAACGTCGCGGTCCTCTGCGAGACCCGTCCGCACGAACGCCGGGTGGCGCTCGTGCCTGCGGTGGTGCCGAAGCTGGTGAAGCTCGGCGCCCGCCTGCACATGCAGCCGGGTGCGGGCCACGCCATCCACCTCGACGACTCGGCGTTTGCGGACGTCGCCTTCATTGCCGATCGCACCGAGCTGCTGAAGGACGCCGACGTGGTGCAATGCGTCCAGCCGCCGGCGCTCGAGGTAGTGGATGCGATGAAGCCGGGTTCGATCCTGATGTGCTTCGTCTACGCCCACAACGAGCCGGCGCTGGTGAAGCGCCTGCTCGACCGGAGGATCACCTGTTTCGCGATGGAGCGCGTGCCGCGCATCACGCGGGCACAGTCGATGGATGCGTTGTCCAGCCAGTCGGCGCTCGCCGGCTACTACGCGGTCGCGCTCGGTCTCACGCACCTCGCCCGCGTGGTGCCGAAGATCACGTCGGCAGCCGGCTCGATCGGGCCGGCGCACGTGCTCGTCATGGGTCTCGGCGTGGCCGGGCTCGAAGCCATCGCGACGGCCCATCGTCTCGGTGCCGTGGTCGAAGGCTACGACGTGCGCCCCGAGACTGAGGAGCAGGCGCTGTCCCTTGGCGCGACCTTCGTCGACACGGGCGTCGATGCGACCGGCGCGGGCGGCTATGCGCGCGAACTCAGTGCCGACGAGAAGAGAAAGGTAGCTGCGGTGCTCACCAGGCAAATCCAGTCGGCCGACCTGATCGTCACGACCGCGGCGATTCCCGGCAAGGCTTCGCCCAAGCTGATCGACCACGCGCAGGTCGCCGGCATGAAGGCCGGTGCAGTGATCGTCGATCTCTCCGCCGAAGGTGGCGGCAACTGCGTGGACACGCAGCCCGGTGCGACCGCGCAGGTCGGACGCATCAGCATCGTGGCGCCGCTCAACGTGCCGTCGTTGCTCGGCGAGGACGCGAGCGAGCTCTATGCGAAGAACCAGTACAACCTGCTCGCGCTGATGCTGAAGGACAACGTCATCACGATCGACTGGTCCGACGAGATCCTGGCGAAGACGGTGCTCACGCACGCCGGCGAGAACAGGGGTACGGCGACCGACAAGGCGGCGAGCGCCGCGAAGGCGGCGGGGCCCAAGCCGACATCCCGTCCCCAGCATGCCCTGGCGTGATCCGAACCAACAGGACCGAACCATGAACCCCATCGGCATCGGCGGCTTCGTCGCGCTCTACATCTTCATGCTCGCGGCTTTCGCGGGCTGGGTCATCATCGGCCGCGTCCCGGCCATCCTGCACACGCCGTTGATGTCGGGCTCGAACTTCGTCCACGGCATCGTGGTGGTCGGCGGCATCTACACGTTGCTGAACGCGAGCACGGTGCAGCAGCAGGTGATCGGTTTTGCGGCCGTGCTGCTGGGCGCCGGCAACGCGGCGGGGGGATATGCGGTCACCGATCGCATGCTGGCGATGTTCCAGCCGAGCGCGCACGGCGGGACGCACGCGAAGCGTCATGCCGGCAAGACCGCGTCGGTCAAGTCGCTGCACGCGAAGAAGGGCTGAGATGGACCTCACCTCGCTCGCTTCGCTGCCGTCGCTCGTCATCGGTGTCGCCGATCTCGCTGCGGCCTTCCTGTTCATGTACGGCCTGCACCGCATGGCGTCGCCGCTGACGGCGTCGTCGGGCATCTTCGTCGCCGGCATCGGCATGGCGGTGGCCGCGCTCGCCAGCTTCCTGTATGCCTTCGATGTCGACGCGGCCGCACGGCCCGACCTGATGGTGAACATCGGCCTGGCCGTCGTCGCCCTCGTCCTCGGCGGCAGCGTCGCGTGGTGGGGCGGGCGCAAGGTCGCCATGACGGCGATGCCGCAGATGGTGGCGATCTACAACGGCATGGGCGGCGGCGCCGCCGGCGCGATCGCGGCGGTCGAACTCTTCGGCACCAGGACGCACGGCATGACGGCGCTCGTCGTGACGCTGCTGGGCGCGGTGATCGGCGCCGTCTCGCTGTCGGGCTCGCTGATCGCGTGGGCCAAGCTCGATGGCGTCATCAAGAAGCCGCTGCGCTTCAAAGGGCAGCAGGTCTTCAACGGGTTGATCGTGCTGGTCACGCTGGCGGTCGGCGGCTACCTCGTCGTGGCCAATGCATACCCCGGGCCGCTGGCGCTGTCCACGCCGGCCGCCATCTACCTGTTCTTCGGCTGCGCGCTCTTGCTCGGCATCGCGATGACGCTGCCGATCGGCGGCGCCGACATGCCGGTCGTGATCTCGATCTTCAACGCCTTCACCGGCCTCGCCGTGGGGCTCGAAGGCTTCGTGCTGCAGAACCCGGCGCTGATGATCGCCGGCATGGTGGTCGGCGCGGCCGGCATGCTGCTGACGCTGCTGATGGCCAAGGCGATGAACCGCTCGGTCGGCAACGTGGTGTTCACGAATTTCGGTGAGGCATCGAAGCAGAAGCGGGGAAAGATCAAGGGCGAGTTGAAGCCGATGCAAGCCGGCGATGCCGGCATCGCGATGCGCTATGCCACCTCGGTGATCATCGTGCCCGGCTACGGACTCGCGGTGTCGCAGGGCCAGGGCAAGTTGTACGAGTTCGTGAAGCTGCTGCAGGCGGGCGGCGTGCGCGTGAGGTTCGCGGTGCACCCGGTGGCCGGCCGCATGCCGGGCCAGATGGACGTGCTGCTGGCGGAGGCCGGCGTCCCCTACGACCTGATCTTCCAGCTCGAAGACATCAACGACGACTTCAGGACCACGGACGTCGCGCTGGTGATCGGGGCCAACGACGTGGTCAATCCGGCCGCGCGCACCGACAAGGGCTCGCCGATCTTCGGCATGCCGATCCTCGATGCCGACCAGGCGAAGCAGGTGTTCGTCGTCAAGCGCGGCGAAGGCAAGGGTTATGCGGGCATCGTCAATGCGCTCTTCTACGGCGACAACTGCCACATGGTCTACGGCGATGCGCAGGCGGTGCTGGTCCAGATGATCGAAGCGGTGCGCGGCCTCGGACTGCCGGTTGCAGCCTGAGCAGTTCACCTCCAGGACATCGCGATGACAGACAAGATGCAGGCCGCCCAGGTCGAGCAGTTCGGGCAACCGCTGGTGCAAAAGCAACTCGACGTTCCCGTCCCCGGCCCGGGGCAGGTCCTGGTCAGGACCGAGGCCTGCGGCGTCTGCCACACCGATCTGCACGCGCGCAACGGCGACTGGCCATTGAAGCCGCCGCTGCCGTTCACGCCGGGCCACGAAGGCATCGGCATCGTCACGGAACTCGGAGCCGGCGTGACCGCGGTGAAGAAGGGCGACCGCGTCGGCGTGCCCTGGCTCTATTCGGCCTGCGGACACTGCGAGTTCTGCCTGGCGGCGCAGGAACCGGTCTGTGCCGGGGCGCAGTTCGGCGGCTATACCCGCAACGGCGGTTTCGCGGAGTACATCGTCGCCGACCCGGACTACGTCGCCCACATTCCCGCGGGCTTGTCCGCGGTCGACGCGGCGCCGCTGATCTGCGCCGGCATCACCTCGTACAAGGGCGTCAGGGAAACCCTGGCGCGGCCCGGCGAGTGGGTCGTGATCTCCGGCATCGGCGGCCTCGGGCATCTGGGCGTGCAATACGCCAGGGCGATGGGCCTGCAGGTGTGCGCGGTCGACATCGACGACGGCAAGCTCGACCACGCGAAGCGCCTGGGAGCCGAAGCGATCGTGAATGCGAAACACGGCGACCCGGTCGCCGCGGTGATCGAGGCCACGAACGGCGGCGCGCACGGCGTGCTGATCACGGCCCCGTCGCTCCCGGCATTCGAGCAGGGCGTGCGCATGACGCGCAAGCACGGCACCTGCGTGCTGGTGGGGATTCCACCGGGGGAGTTTCCGACGCCGCTCTTCGACGTGGTGGCCAACTGCATCACGATCCGCGGCTCCTTCGTCGGCAACCGCCGCGACATGGCCGAGGCACTGGCCTTCGCCGCCGACGGCAAGGTCAAGGCCGACATCGAGTTGCAGCCGTTGTCGGCGATCAACCAGGTCTTCGAGCGGCTGGGCAAAGGTGAAGTCCCGTCGCGCGTCGTGATCGATTACTCGTTGGGGCAGAACCCATGAATATCGAAAACCGCAGGTCCCTCGTGACCGAGCCGCCGGTCTGGCTCATCACCGGCTGCTCCACCGGCTTCGGCCTGCACCTCGCCAGGCAGGCCATCGAACGCGGCTACCGCACGGTGATGACGGCCCGCGATCCTGCGAAGCTCGAAGGCTACGGCGCGACCGACAACGTCCTCGTGCTCGCGCTCGACGTCACGAAGCAGGACCAGGTCGCCGCGGCCGTCGCGGCGGCACAGGCGCGCTTCGGCGGCATCGACGTGCTGGTCAACAACGCCGGCATCGGTTACTTCGCCGCCATCGAGGAAGGCGAGGAATCCGAGGTTCGCAGGATGTTCGAGGTCAACGTCTTCGGCCTGACCCGCATGACCCAGGCCGTACTGCCCGGCATGCGCGAACGCCACCGCGGTTGCATCGTCAACGTCTCGTCGATGGGTGGCCTCGGCGCCATCCCGGCGCTCGGTCAGTACTGTGCGACCAAGTTCGCCGTCGAAGGTCTGTCGGAGGCCTTGCGTCAGGAGGTCGAGCCGCTGGGTATCCGGGTCATGGTGGTCGAGCCCAGCGGCTTCCGGACCGACTGGGCCGGGCGCTCCGCCGAAGAGAGCGCGCACCAGATCGACGACTATTTCGCGACCGCCGGCAACGTGCGGAAGGTGATCCGCGCCGATTCGGGCAGGCAGCCGGGCGACCCCGTGCGGGCGGCGCGGGCGATGATCGACGCGGTGATGTCCGGCGAACCGCCGCATCACCTGCTGCTCGGCAACGACGCCTTCGACGGCGCCATGGCGAAGCTCGACGCGTTGCGCACGCAGTTCAAGGCCGGGGAGGTCGTGGCGCGAGCCGCCGATTTCCCCCAGGCCGAAGCGGTCGCGACCGCATGACGGATGCGGCTTCCGGCGCTTTGGACTCCCGTACGGCGCTGCTCACCGTCGCGCAGATGGCCCTGGCCGACCGGTTGACGGTGGCGTCCGGCATCGATGGCATCACGCTGATGGATAACGCCGGTCGGCCGGTGGCGAAGGCCATCCTGCAACGCTGGACGCCGCGTCCGGTCCTGGTGCTGTGCGGCCCCGGCAGCAATGGTGGCGACGGCTTCGTGGCGGCACGGCACCTGGCGGACGCCGGCTGGCCGGTGCGCGTGGCCCTGCTGGCGACGCGCGAGCAGTTGCGCGGCGCGGCGGCCAACCACGCGGCATTGTGGCGCGGGCCGGTCGAGCCCGTCGCGCCGGCAGCGCTGGACGGTGCCGACCTGATCGTCGACGCGCTCCTCGGCGCGGGCCTCAGCCGGCCTCTCGAAGGCGCGGCGGCCGCGACCCTCGCCGCGGCGGCAGCCCGGAACATGACGATCGTCGCGGTCGACGTGCCGAGCGGCCTGATGGGCGACACGGGTGCCGACGTCGGTGCGGTGTCCTCGGCGCTGACGGTCACGTGCTTCCGGAAGAAGCCGGGGCACCTGCTGCAGCCGGGCCGAAAGCTGTGCGGCGAACTCGTCGTGGCCGACATCGGCACCCCCGCTTCGGTGTTCGAACAGGTCAGCCCCGACACCTTCGAGAACGATCCGGCGTTGTGGGTCGACGCACTGCCCGCGCTGCAGCCCGCGGGCAACAAGTACACCCGCGGCCATGCGCTGGTCTGGGGCGGCTGGCCGACCACGGGCGCCGCGCGCATGGCGGCGCGCGCGGCAGCACGGGCGGGCGCGGGGCTGACCACCGTGGCGGTGCCCGAGGCTGCGCTATCCGTCTATGCAGCGGCGCTGACCAGCATCATGGTGAGCCCGGTCGCACGGCCAGAAGACCTCGACCACCTGCTGGCCGACCGCCGCTACACCGCGTTGCTGATCGGGCCTGGCGCGGGCGTCGGGCCGGACACCCGTGCGCGCGTCTTCGCGATGCTGAAGGCGACCCGGGCCACCGTGCTCGATGCCGATGCGCTCTCGACCTTCGAGGACGAGCCGCAGTCGCTGTTCGACGCGATCCGCCACAACGGCACGGGCGCCTGCGTGCTGACGCCGCACGAGGGCGAGTTCGCCCGCCTGTTCGAAGGCGTGGTCGACCTGCACGGCGACAAGCTCACCCGCGCACGGGCCGCCGCGCGCACCAGCGGCGCCGTGGTCGTCCTCAAGGGCAGCGACACCGTCATCGCCGCGCCCGATGGCCGCGCCGTCATCAACGCCGATGCGCCACCGACGCTCGCGACCGCCGGCGCGGGCGACGTGCTGGGCGGCATCGTGCTCGGCCTGCTGGCGCAGGGCATGACGCCTTTCGTCGCCGCCGCCGCGGCGGTCTGGATGCACGGCGCTGCTGCGGCCCGCTTCGGGCCGGGGCTCCTCGCCGAGGATCTGCCCGACCTCCTGCCGGCGGTCCTCGAGGACCTCGATCGTCCGCGCGGTCGGTTGCCGCTCTTCGAAACGGCCGATGCGTCGGAGGCCACAGCCGACCCCACCAGGGCCGACGTTGATGCCTTCGCGAAGAGCGGCAAGCGCCATCACGCGCTCATCGAATCCACGTGACGCTGCCGGCCCATGGCCGAAATCCAGCGTCCGCGAGAAAGGAATGCGCATGCACGCCATGGTCCTGAATGCCTTGCACACGCCGCTGGCGTGGACCGAACTGCCCGACCGGCAACCCGGTCCGGGGGAGATCCGCGTTGCGGTGGCGGCCTGCGGCGTGTGCCGCACCGACCTGCATGTCGTCGATGGGGAACTGCCGCATCCGCAGGTGCCCATCATCCCCGGCCACGAGATTGTCGGACGCATCGATGCGGTCGGTCCCGGCGTCGTCGACCTGGTGGCGGGCCAGCGCGTCGGCATCCCGTGGCTCGGCCACACCTGCGGTGCCTGCCCTTACTGCAGGATGCAGCGCGAGAACCTGTGCGACCACCCGCTGTTCACCGGCTACACGCGGGACGGCGGCTTCGCCACCGCGACGGTGGCCGACGCGCGCTTCGCGTTCCCGCTCGGCGACGAGGGCAGCGACGAATCGCTGGCGCCGCTGCTCTGCGCGGGCCTGATCGGCTGGCGGGCGCTGACGATCGCCGGTGAGGGTCGGAACGTCGGCCTCTACGGGTTCGGGGCGGCCGCCCACATCCTGGCCCAGGTCCTCAGGTGGCAGGGGCGGTCGGTGTATGCCTTCACGCGGCCGGGCGATCACGCGACCCAGGAATTCGCGCGCAGCCTGGGCGCCGTCTGGGCAGGTGGCTCGGACACCTCGCCGACGG
>CAXTPX010000060.1:0-9540 GCA_964246005.1 uncultured Burkholderiaceae bacterium
GGTCCGGTCAACACCGGCTGGCCGCCGTCCGCGTACGACGCGACGTCGCCCGACTCGATGCCGAAGCTTTCGCGCCGTACCTCGACGCCGACGGCGACGCTGAGCGGCGTCGCGAACAGTCCCGTCTCGAAGTCGCGCTTGATGTCGAAGTTGCCGGTCGTCTCGCCGGCGGTGAACGCGCCGTCGTAGAACGAGGTCGGGCTGAGGAGGCCGTAGGTCGGGTTGACCGAGTCCGTGAGGTAGGTCTCCGCGCGGTTCTTGCCGCGCGTGACGCTCGCGTCCCAGCTCCAGCCGAGCACGTCCTCGCCCCGCACGCCCGCGGTGAAGCTGTAGTCGTGCTGCTTGACGACGAGGCGCGGCTCGAAGCCGTCCGGATAGATCGCGACGACGTTGTTCACGTTGTTCGCTGCGCGAAACCCGACCCAGTTCTTGCCGTTCGACTTGGTGATCGTGCCGAAGCTGTAGACGGTCGCGAAATCGCCGAGCGGCTTGGTGAGGTTGTAGGCGGCCGACTGCGTCTCCGACTCGGGGATGCCGTAGCCCTTGTAGACGATGCCGGCCGGCAGGTTGTTGCGCGGGTCGCCCGTGTAGTAGCGCGGCGTCAGCGTGGCATCGATCGCGCGATTGGTGAGGTCCTGCTTGATGTCCTGGATGGACACGTTCAACGATCCGTCGCTGCCGAGCGCGAAGCCCTGGTTGACCGAGTAGATCTGGTTCAGGCCGTCGCCGTCGATGTACTTGCCGCCCTGCGCTTCGGCGCTGCCGCCGCTCGACGCGGACCGCAGGATGATGTTGATGACGCCCGCGATCGCGTCCGAGCCGTACTGCGCGGCGGCACCGTCGGTGAGCACCTCGATGCGGGCGATCGCCGACGTGGGGATCGAGTTCAGGTCGACGCCCTGCGAGCCGATCGAGACCGAGCCTGCGACGTTGACGATCGAGGTCGGATGGAAGCGCTTGCCGTTGACGAGGACGAGCACGTGGTCGGGGTTGAGGCCGCGCAGCGTCGCGATGCGCACGATCGAGGTCAGGTTGCCGCCTGCCTGTGCCGGGATCGTGTACGACGGCAGCACGTTGGACAGCGATTCCTGCAGCCCCTGCTTGCCGGTGTGCTCGAGCGTGTCCGCGTTGAGCACCTGGATCGGCGAGACGCTGTCGGCGACGGTCCGGTTCGATTGCCGCGTGCCGGTCACGATCACCGAGTCGAGCACGCTCGATGCCGGGGCGGGCGTGCCGGTGGCTTCGGGGGCCGACTGCGCGGCGGCCTGGCCGGCGATGGCCAGCGCGAAGGTGCTGGTGCTCCAGAAAACGGATTTGCGCATGGGAGGCTTTCGTCAGGAAACGGACGACGGAGGAGGTTGTTCGCGGATTCGACCGTCGCATTGTTGAGAACACCACCGTCGCTGTCGCATGCCGATTTGATGGGCGGCCATAACGACGGGTTAAGGGTTGTCCGCATCTCGCAGTAGCGGGATCACGTCCTTCAACGACCTGCCATGGATGCCTTAACCGGTTGTTAAGGACGCACGACAAAGAAGCAAGCGACTCGGGCTGTCGCGTCCGCGCGACCTGCCTAGACTCGTGGCATTGCCTGCGGACTCCTTGCTGCATCCACGTTCGTCGCCGGGTTCGCGCCATCGACCCGGTCGTGCGACGTTCCGCCTCCTCCAAGAAAGACGTTCATGACCTCGACGCGACGCGGCTTCCTCCAACGCATCGGAGCGGTCGGCGGCTATTCCGCGGCCTTTCTCTCGATGCAGGCCCTCGGCCTGTTGCCCGCTGTCAGTCGCGCCGAGCCGGTCGCGCTGGTGCCCGGCGGCGGGCGCGGCAAGCGCGTCGTCGTGCTCGGTGCCGGCATCGCCGGGATGACCGCGGCCTACGAGCTGAAGAAGGCCGGCTACGCGTGCATCGTGCTCGAGGCGCGCGAACGGGCCGGCGGGCGCAACTGGACGATCCGCAACGGCACGCGCCTCGACCTGAACGACGGCACGACGCAGACCTGCGAGTTCGACCGCGGCCTGTACTGGAACGCGGGACCGGCGCGACTGCCGAGCCAGCACCACAAGGTGCTCGCTTACTGTCGCGAATTCGGCGTCGCTCTCGAGGTCGAGGTCAACACGTCCCGCAGCGCGATGATCTCGAATGCGGCCGCCAACGGCGGACGGCCGATCGAGATGCGGCAGGCCGTCAACGACACGCGCGGCGCGGTCGCCGAACTGCTGTCGAAGGCACTCGACCGTGGTGCGCTCGACCAGGAGCTGACGCGGGACGACCGCGATCGGGTGCTCGCGTTCCTGCAGCAGTACGGCGATCTCACGCCCGAGAAGCTGTACAAGGGTTCGTCGCGCGCGGGGTACGTGCGGCGGCCCGGCGCGGCGGACGACACGGGACAACTGCGCGATCCGCTGTCGCTCGACGTGTTGCTCGACGAAGACCTGTGGAACGGTGTTCTCTTCGAGGAGCTGATCGACCAGCAGGCCACGATGTTCCAGCCGATCGGCGGCATGGACGCCATTCCCGCCGCGTTCGCGAAGCGTCTCGGCAAGTCGATCCTGCACGGCTGCGAGGTCACGCAGATCCGGCGTCGCGACGACGGCGTGCGCGTCACCTATCGCCACAAGCAGAGCGGCGCGTCGCGGGTCGTCGATGGTGATTACTGCATCGTCACCCTGCCGAGCCCGGTGCTCGCGAAGATCCCGGCCGACTTCTCGCCCGCCTATCGCGACGCGATCGCGAACATCGAGTGGCAGCAGTCGGTCAAGATCGCGTGGCAGTCACGCCGCTTCTGGGAACAGCAATACGACATCTACGGCGGCATCTCGTGGATCAAGGGCATCACGAACATGGTCTGGTACCCGAGCGCCGCACTGTTCAGCGACCAGGGCGTGATCCTCGGCTCGTACACCAGCGGACCCAACGGCGAGAAGCTCGCGGGGATGCCGCTGCCCGAGCAGTTCGAGACGACGCGGGCGGTCATCGAACGCCTCCATCCCGGACACGGCCGCGAGTTGCGCCGGCCGATGGGCATCGCCTGGGGGAAGGTGCCGTACTCCCTCGGCGAAGCGGCGCATTACCGCCCGGGACAGGTCGCGGAGTACCAGTTGCTCAACGAGCCGGACGGCCCCTTCCACTTCGCGGGCGATTACCTCAGCAAGGTCGGCACGTGGCAGGAGAGCGCGATCACGTCGGCCCATCGCACCATCGCACGGCTCGACGAACACCGGCGGCTCGCGGCCTGACCGGTGACCGATGCGCGGGACACTAGCGCCTGCCGAGGCGCTGCTCCAGGTTCGCGACGTGGCGGTCGACGACCTGGGCGAGGTCGGTGCCGATGACCAGCAGCCGCCCCGTGTGCGATGCGACCAGCGCGCCGACCATCTCGTCGAAGATGACGCCGACCTCGGCGTCCAGTTGCCGGGCCGCGACCTTCAGGTCCACGAGCCGATCGCGGAACAGCGCGAGCGTGTCGAGTAGCAGCGCGTTCAGCTCGCCGTCGAGCGTCGCGTTCAGGCCGACCCGTCGGGCGCCCTGCATCAGGTAGAGGCTGAGCTCGAAGTCGCGCGGGTGTTCGTCGTAGAACGCGACGAACGCGCGGTACGCCGCGCACAGCGCCGTGATCGGCTTCCGCTTCGACTTCACCGCCGCTTCGATCCGCCCGTACAGCGCCGACAACGATTCGCGCAGGATGTCCGCGTAGAGATCTTCCTTGCTGCGGTAGTGGAAGTACAACGCGCCGGTCGTATAGCCGGCTTCCCGCGAGATGTCGCGCACCGACGTGCGTGCGAGTCCATGCTCCGAGAAGAGTCGCTTCGCGGCGCGACGGATCAGGTCGCGCTTCGCGGGGGCTGCGTCTTCCGAAGCGTCGTCGACTTTTTTCACCGGGCGCAGTGTGGCCGACAAAGCGCGCGTTGCACAACATAACGTTGTTATGTAATCTCGCCGACACTGCTGGTCACGACAGGAGACACGACATGGTTCGCATCGAGAAGAACGGAAAGGTGTGGACGGTCATCCACAGCCGCTTCGACGAAGCGCGCAACGCGATGGACCCGGAGAGCGCCGTCGCGATCCACGACGCGTTGCTGGCGTTCGACGCCGATCCACAGGCGTGCGTGGCGGTGCTGTGGGGCGAAGGTGGCGCCTTCTGCGCGGGCTGGGACCTGAAGTTCGCGAGCACGCTGGCCGACCGTGCGTCGTTCGAGGAAGAAGTCGTGCACGGTCTCGCGTTCCCGACCGGGTCGAACAGCGCGCCGCGCGGTCCGATGGGGCCGACGCGCCTCGAACTGTCGAAGCCGGTCATCGCCGCGGTCGAGGGACCGGCGGTCGCGGGCGGCATGGAAGTCGCGGTCTGGTGCGACATCCGCGTGATGGCCGAGGACGCGTACTTCGGCGTCTATTGCCGGCGCTGGGGCATTCCGTTGCTCGACGGCGGCAGCGTGCGCATCGCACGCCTCGTCGGCCAGGGGCGCGCGATGGAGATCGTGCTGACCGGGCGCAAGGTGTCGGCCGACGAGGCGCTGCGGATCGGCCTGTGCGAAGTCGTGACCGAGTCCGGCGGCGCGCGCTTCGCGGCGGAGGCGATGGCGCAGAACATCGCGCGCTTTCCGCAGGCGGCGGTCCGCACCGACCGGCGTTCGATGCTCGAGACGCACGGCATGCCGCTCCGCGAGGCGATGCGTCGCGAATGGGACAACGGCGTCGAAGCGCACTATCAGGAAGGCGCCGCGGGTGCCGCGCGCTTCGCGAGCGGGCTCGGCCGGCACGGCGACTTCGCGAAGATCGACTGATGCGGTCGCGACCGGGGAGACGCGCATGCCGGTGATCGGAGCGGTGATCGTCGAGAAGGACGCGAAGGCGCCGCGCATCGCGCGCATCCGCCTCAATCGGCCCGAGTGCCTGAACGCGATCAGCAGCACGATGCCCGCCGACATCCGGCGCGCCGTCGAATGGGTCGAGGCCGACGACGAGGTCCACGTCGTGATCGTCGAAGGCGCCGGCCGCGCCTTCTGCGCGGGCTACGACCTGCAGGAATACGCGGAAGGCATCGACCCGGACACGATGGTCGGCGACCACCCGAGCCGCCAGGAAAAGAAGCCGTGGGATCCGATGGTCGACTACGCGTTGATGAAGCGCCATACCGAGGACTTCATGTCGCTGTGGCGCTGCAGCAAGCCGACGATCGCGAAGGTGCACGGCTTCGCGGTCGCGGGCGGCAGCGACATCGCGCTCTGCTGCGACCTGCTCGTGATGGCCGACGACGCCAGGATCGGCTACATGCCGACGCGCGTCTGGGGCTGTCCGACGACCGCGATGTGGACCTACCGGCTCGGCGCGATGCGTGCGAAGGAACTGATGTTCACCGGCGACACGATCGCGGGCGTGCAGGCAGCCGACTGGGGACTCGCGACGCGGTCGGTCCCCGCACACGAGCTCGACGAGGTCACCGATCGACTCGCGCGCCGCATCGCCGGCGTGCCACGCTCGCACCTCGCGATGCACAAGCTCGTCGTCAACCAGGTGTGGCTGTCGATGGGGCTCGAGCAGACGCAGATGTTCGCGACCGTGTTCGACGGCATCACGCGCCACAACCCCGAAGGAATGTGGTTCCGGCGGTACGCGCAGGTCGAAGGCTTCAAGAGCGCCGTCGCGTGGCGCGACAGCGGCCGCGCGATTCCGGAGGGCGACGAAGCGCGCGCACTCGTGGTCGACCTCGAGCGGCAACTGGCCGAGGCGCGTTCGCGGCTTGCGGCAGGGTAAGACCCTAACGCGCTTTGCCGGGCCCGATGCGAAACTCGCGGGTTGCGAGGCGTGCGAAGCGAACGACAGGGAGCGCTGGAGACAATGAGCGAAGCGATGCCGGACCGACCGAGGCCCGGGCAGGCCACGGCGACCGGCTCGGAGAGCGCTGCCGCGACCATGCCGCGCCTGTTGATCGAGCACGCGCGTGTTCGCGGCGACCGGGCCTCGATCCGCGAGAAGGATCTCGGCATCTGGCAGACCTGGACCTGGTCGCAGGTGCTGTCCGAGGTCGAGGCGCTCGCGGCCGGCCTGTCGCTGCTCGGGCTCGTGCGCGGCTCGCATCTCGCCATCGTCGGTGACAACCGGCCGCGGCTCTACTGGGCGATGACCGCGGCGCAGGCGCTGGGCGCGGTGCCGGTGCCGCTGTATCAGGATGCGATCACGAGCGAGATGCAGTTCGTGCTCGAGGACGCCGAGGTCCGCGTCGCGTTCGCCGAAGACCAGGAGCAGGTCGACAAGCTGCTCGAGATGCTGCCGCGGCTGCCGCACCTGAAGACGATCCTTTACGACGACCCGCGCGGGTTGCGACACTACGACGCGCCGCAGTTGAAGTCGTTCGACGACGTACAGCGCGCGGGCCGTGAGGTGCTGCAGCGGGATCCGACGTTCTTCGCGCGGCAAGTCGCCGAAGGCAGTCCCGACGACGTCGCCGTGATGCTGTACACGTCGGGCACGACCAGCAAGCCGAAGGGCGTGTGCCAGACGCATCGGGCATTCGTCGACGTGGCGCGCGGCGCGGTCGCGTTCGACGGCTTCGACGAGAACGACGAGGTGCTGAGCTACCTGCCGATGGCGTGGGTCGGCGACCACCTGTTCTCGTACGCCGAGGCGCTGGCGGCCGGCTACTGCGTCAACTGCCCCGAGTCGGGCGATACCGTGATGACCGACCTGCGCGAGATCGGGCCGACCTACTACTTCGCGCCGCCGCGCGTGTTCGAGAACCTGCTCACGCAGGTCACGATCCGCATGGACGACGCGGGCCGCATCAAGCGCGGGCTGTACCGCTTCTTCATGGACGTCGCGAAGCGCTGCGGCGCCGAGCTGATGGACGGCAAGCCGGTCGGGTTCGCGGACCGTGCGTTGTATGCGATCGGGAACATCGTGATCTACGGACCGCTCCGCAACGTGCTCGGCATGAGCCGCCTGCGCGTCGCGTACACCGGCGGCGCCGCGATCGGGCCGGACCTGTTCGGCTTCTATCGCTCGATCGGCATCAACATCAAGCAGTTCTACGGCCAGACCGAGACCTGCGCGTACGTGTGCAAGCAGAAGAACGGCGAGGTGCGGCTCGACACGGTCGGCAAGCCGATGGCCGGCGTCGACCTCCGCATCGCCGCCAACGGCGAAGTGCAGATCCGCTCGCCGGGCCTCTTGAAGGAGTACTACCGCCATCCCGAAGCGACCGCCGAGGCGCTCACCGGCGACGGCTGGTTCATGACCGGCGACGCGGGCTTCGTCGACGATCGCGGAGAGCTGAAGATCATCGATCGCGCGAAGGACGTGGGACGCCTCGCGGGCGGCGCGTACGACGGTGCGATGTTCGCGCCGCAGTACATCGAGAACAAGCTGAAGTTCTACCCGTACATCAAGGAAGCGGTCGCGTTCGGCCACGGTCGCGACCGGTGCTGCGCGTTCATCAACATCGACGTGCAGGCGGTCGGCAACTGGGCCGAGCGCCGGAACCTCCCCTACGCGGGTTACACCGACCTCGCCGGCAAGCCGGAGGTCTACGATCTGATCCGCACGTGCGTGGAGGAGGCCAATCTCGCGCTGTCGCAGGACGTGGCGCTGGCCGGCTCGCAGGTCCGCCGCTTCCTGATCCTGCACAAGGAGCTCGATCCCGACGACGACGAGCTGACGCGCACGCGCAAGGTCCGTCGCGGCTTCATCGCGGAGAAGTACGGCGTGCTGGTCGACGCGATGTACGCGGGTCGCACATCGCAGTTCATCGCGATCGACGTCAAGTTCGAGGACGGCCGCCGCGGCCGCGTCGAGGCCGACCTCGCGATCCGCGACGCGCAGACGTTCGACCCGGTGGCGCATGCGGCCTGAGCACGCGGTTCGGGAAGCCGATGGGTCCGGGTCCGCGCAGGTCGGTGTGGGCAGCGCGCGGCGCATCGGCGACGTTATCCTCGCGCTCGAGTCGATCTCGCTGTCCTTCGGCGGCGTGAAGGCGCTGACCGACATCTCGTTCGACGTCCGCGAGCACGAGATCCGCGCGATCATCGGACCGAACGGCGCCGGCAAGAGCTCGATGTTGAACGTCATCAACGGCGTGTATCACCCGCAGGCCGGCCGCATCGTCTTCCACGGCACCGAGCGGAAGAACATCAAGCCGCATGCGGCCGCGCGCGAGGGCATCGCGCGCACGTTCCAGAACATCGCGCTGTTCAAGGGCATGAGCGTGCTCGACAACATCATGACCGGCCGCAACACGCTGATGCACGGCAACTTCCTCCTCGACGCGATCCATCTCGGCTTCTCGCGCAACGAGGAGTTGCGGCATCGCCGCCACGTCGAGGAGGTGATCGACTTCCTCGAGATCCAGCACATCCGGAAGACGTCGGTCGGTCGCCTGCCGTACGGGCTGCAGAAGCGCGTCGAACTGGCGCGCGCGCTCGCGGCCGAGCCGAAGCTGCTGCTGCTCGACGAGCCGATGGCCGGCATGAACGTGGAAGAGAAGCAGGACATGTGTCGCTTCATCCTCGACGTCAACGACCAGTTCGGCACGACCATCGTGCTGATCGAGCACGACATGAGCGTCGTGATGGACATCTCCGACCGCGTGGTCGTGCTCGACTACGGCAAGAAGATCGGCGACGGCACGCCCGACGAGGTGCGGCGCAACCAGAACGTGATCGACGCGTATCTCGGGGTCGTGCATTGAAGATGGATCAGTGATGCAGTTCTTCCTCGAGGTCCTGATCGGCGGTCTGTTGTCGGGCGTGATGTACTCGCTCGCGGCCCTCGGCTTCGTGCTGATCTACAAGGCCTCGGGCGTCTTCAACTTCGCGCAGGGCGCGATGGTGTACTTCGCCGCGCTGTCGTTCGTCGGCATCCTTGCGAAGGGCGTGCCGTTCGGCATCGCGCTGGTGCTGGCGTTGGCGATCATGATCCTGTTCGGCGTGCTGACGGAGCGCTTCGTGCTGCGTCCGCTCGTCAACCAGCCGCCGATCTCGCTCTTCATGGCGACGATCGGTCTCGCGTACCTGCTCGAAGGGCTCGGTCCGTTCCTGTGGGGCAACGAGAGCCACGAGATCAAGCTCGGCATCCCCGACGAGCCCCTCCCGTTCTTCCTCGATCGCTACAACATCGCGATCTCGAGCTTCGACCTCGCCGCCGCCGTGATCGCGGGGCTGCTGGTCGCCGGGCTCGCGCTGTTCTTCCAGAAGACGAAGATCGGCCGCGCGCTGCGCGCGGTGGCCGACGATCATCAGGCCGCGTTGTCGATCGGGATTCCGTTGCAGGTGATCTGGATGATCGTGTGGGGCGTGGCGGGCTTCGTCGCGCTGGTCGCGGGGTTGCTGTGGGGCGCGCGCAACGGGGTGCAGCTGGCGCTGGTGTCGGTGGTGCTGAAGGCGCTGCCGGTGCTGATCCTGGGTGGATTCACGTCGGTGCCGGGCGCGATCGTCGGGGGGTTGATCATCGGCAGCACGGAAAAGCTGGCGGAGGTCTACGTGGGGCCGATGGTGGGTGGCGGCATCGAGAGCTGGTTCCCGTACGTCCTGGCGCTGGCGTTCC
>CAXTPX010000061.1:0-4099 GCA_964246005.1 uncultured Burkholderiaceae bacterium
CGGTCGCGGTCAGCGGCGCGCTGCAGGTGGCCGCGGCGACGCCGCCCGCGGTCGCCTCCGGGTTCGCCGCAAGGCGCGGCGGTTTCGCGAGATGGCCGGGCTCGATCGCCACCGCGTGGATCGCGCCGCGCGCCTCGGGCCAGTAGAACACCGGCTCGACGATCAGCGCGTTGGTCGACAGCGTCGTGAAGAGATAGCCGACGGTGACGCCGACCCGTTCGAACTCGGGTGCCATGTCGGCGAACACGGCCTGGATGGCGTCGAACAGATCGGCGGCGCGCGACAGCGGCGCGATGCCGTGGATCGGCGTCCAGCGCTCGCCGTTCGGGCCGAGCACGCTGTTGAGCGCCGGGAAGGGTTGCGCCCGGATCACCTTCGCCACGCTGTTCTCGATCTCCGTTCCGCGGAAGGACGCGGCGATGGCGCGCGCGTTGGCGACGTCGGCCTCAACGCCCTCTGCGGTACGGCCCTCGGCGATCAGGTGCAGCGGGTACTCGTCCTCGGGTACGAGCTCGCGGCCGGCGAGCGCGATCCGTCCGGCCGACAACAGGCCTTTCATCAGCGAACGTCCGCTGCCGACGACGGCACCCAGTGTCCGGATGTCGGTGCCGAGCGAGGCGCGCTGCATCCGCAGCCGCGTCAGGCCCGGGTCGAAGGCGCAGGTCTCGCCCGCGCATTCGGCGCGCGCCATCTCGGCCATCGCGTCGAGCAGCTCGCGCCCGGTCTTGAACGAGAACGACGCGAAGCCTTCGTGGGCGGGCGTGCGGATCAGGCGCAGCGTGATCTGCGCCTTGATGCCGAAGACGCCCGAGTCGCCGCAGAAGAGGCCGCAGAGGTCGGGGCCGTAATGGCGATAGAAGGGTGCGTCTTCCGGTCTGGCACGGGCTCCGGTGCGCAGGATGCTGCCGTCGGCGAGGACCACGGTCAGGCCGACGACGCTCTCGCTCGAAGTCCCGTAGTGGCCGGCCCCGAGCATCGCGTTCAGTTGCGAGATGCCGCCGCCGACGGTCGAGGTCAGGCCCGACATCGGGCCCCAGAACGGCGTGCGCAGGCCGACTTCCTTCAACGCATGGAACAGCGCCGACCAGGTGCAGCCTGCCTCGACGGTGACGGTCATGTCGGCCGCGTTGACGTCGACGATGCGGTCCATCCGCGACAGGTCGATCGAGATCGTCTTCGCGGCCGACGGCACGTAGCCGCCGGTATAGCTCATGCCGGCGCCGCGCGGCGCGATGGCGTACCCCGCACCGGACGTGGCCACGACCGTCGCCACGATCTGCTGCAGGTTCGTAGGCGACACGACCAGGTCGACGATCGAGGCGCTGGCGGCCCAGATGTCTTCGCTGTGGAGCGAACGGGTCTCGAGGTCGTCGCGCACGCCGTCCGCGCCGAGGGCGACGACCAGCGCGGCTTTCAGTCGACTGCGCTCGTCCGCCGCACCGCTCGGGTCGGGCAGCGCAACGGCATTGGTGATCGCGACGGACATGTTCGTGCCTTGCTGCGGATCGTCCCGGTTCCCGAACGAGGGCGCCTTCGAACGTCGACTGGAGGCCGGATGCTAGCGACGGCACACCGCGCGTCCGGCGGTGCGGCCATCATTGTCCGCAATGTGAGCGGTCGACAACGGCCTGCATACAATCGGAGGAACCCGATCCAGGCTCTGTTCACCCTTCGGTAAAAGTCGGCACGGATGAAGCACGTCACGGGTTATCGCGAGTTTCGCAGGGGCTGGCCGATCGTCCTCGCGTCGATGCTCGGGGTCGGTCTCGGCCTGTCGCCGCTGCCGTTCTATACGATCGGTCTCCTGGCCCCGCGGCTGGCTGCCGAGTTCGGCTGGGGAATGGGCAACATCTTCTTCGGCATCACGATCACCACGATGGTGGTGATCTGGGCCGGCCCGCTCGCCGGCTATCTCGCGGGACGCTTCGGCGTGCGGCGCACCGCGCTGTGGTCGCTGCTGCTGTTCGGGCTGACCTTCATCGCGTTCGCGTTCTCGAACGGCTCGCTGCCGCTCTTCTACGTGACGTGGGCCGCGCTCGCCGCGTTCGGCGCGGGCACGCTGCCGATCACGTGGACGCGCGGCGTCAACAACTGGTTCGATGAACGCAAGGGCCTCGCGCTCGGAATGACGCTGATGGGCACGGGCCTCTTCGGCATCGTCTCCAAGCCGTACACGAGCTGGCTGATCGATCACTTCGGCTGGCGCGGTGCCTACGTCGGTCTCGGACTCCTTCCGTTGCTGGTCGCGCTGCCGGTCGCATTCGCGCTGTTCCGCAACACCGACGGCGATCCGCAGAAGCCGAAGGAATCGCTTCGCGCCGTCGAAGGGCTGACGTTCCGCGAGGCGCTCGGCTCCTGGAAGTTCTGGATGATGGCGAGCGCGTTCGTGCCGATCTCGTTCGCGCTCGGCGGGCCGATCCCGAACATGGAGAACATCCTCAAGCTCGGTGGCTTTCCGAAGGAACAGGTCGTGCACCTGACGCCGTTCATCGGCCTCTCCGCGCTACTCGGTCGCCTCATCGGTGGCTGGCTCATCGACCGCTTCTGGGCGCCGGCCGTGGCCTTCTTCATCATCTGCCTGCCGGGCGTGTCGTGCTGGATCCTGGCCGGCGGATCGCTCACCTTCGAGTCGGCGCTGCTGTCGATCGTGCTGATCGGCTTCGCCGTCGGCGTCGAATACGACCTGATGGCCTTCTTCGTCGCCCGCTATTTCGGCATGCGCAGCTACACGTCGATCTACGCGGTGCTGTACGTCTTCTTCTCGATCGGTGCGGGTTTCGGGCCGGCCATCTTCGGCTGGAGCTTCGACCGCAGCGGCTCGTACGCCACGGTGCTGACGGCCTCCTTCGTCGCGCTGGTGGCCGGTGCGCTCGCGTTCCTCACGCTCGGCCGCTATCGCGACTCGGCCATGGCGACCCCGGCTGCCGCGCGGCCGGACACCCGGCCGAACGTCACGGCCGAGCACAGCCCCATCGCCGGCAGGTAGCCCCACGACGACGGGCCCGACACGCAGCGGGCCGAGCCGCCGCCCGCAAAGAGATTCGGCAGCGGCGTCGCGTCGGCGCGCAGCGCCCGTCCTTGCCCGTCGATCTGGATGCCGCCCTGCGTGTGGTAGATCGCGCCGCAGACTTTCAGGGCGCGGAAGCCCGCTTCGGGTGGGCGGGCATCGATCCACGATCGTCCGACCGGATCGGGCGTTTGCCGGCGCGCGGCCTCGTGCACGGCGGCCAGCGTCGCGGTCAGCGCAACCGCGTCCACGTTGATCAGGCGAGCGAGCTCGACCACGCTGTCGGTCCTCCGCGGCGCCTTCATCGCGATCAGCTGCCGTGTCTCCGGGATGTAACCGCAGCGCGCCTCGATGACCTCGTCATAGATGACCCACGCGACGCCGTCCGGCTGGCGCAACACGTCGTGGACCATGCCGGAGATATCCGCGGTCTCGTCGACGAAGCGACATCCGAGACGGTTGACGAGGATGCCGCCTTCGACCGCGATGCCCGGCGGTACCGAGACGGCCTGCGGGTCGGTCAGCATGCCGTAGCCCTGGTAGGCGCCCATGTCCGCGAGCGCCGCGCCGAGCTGCGCACCGATGCGCATCGCGTCGCCGCGATTGCCCTCGTGCCCGTTGAAGCGCGCATGCGCGACGTCGGGCATCCACTGCCGGACCATCGCCGCGTTGCCGGCGAAGCCACCTGCGGCGAGGACCAACGCGCCGCAGCCGATCGTCTCGCGCGTGCCGTCGGGTCGCTCGAGGACCGCCGCCTCGACGCGACCTTGCACGTCGGTGACAACGTCGACGAGGCGCGCCTGTGTCAGCACGTCGATGCCACGCGCCTCGACGCGCGCGTGCAGCAACTGGATCAGGTCGATGCCGCCGCGGCCGAGCCATCCGTGGACCCTCGGACGCGTATGTCCGTAAGCCGCACGAAAGCGGATGTCGAGCGTGTAGGGCAGGTCGTGGTGCTCGACCAGCCAGTCGATGCACGGACCCGCTTCGTGCGCGATCGCGCGGGCGAGGGCCGGGTCGGTCCTGCCGTCGACCTTGGCCATGATGTCGTCGAAGAAGACGAGATCCTTGTCGCCGCTGAGATCCCATCGG
>CAXTPX010000061.1:4109-8752 GCA_964246005.1 uncultured Burkholderiaceae bacterium
CCATGATGTCGTCGAAGAAGCGGGTCTCGTCGTCGTCGATGCCGGCCGCCGCCTGGGCGGCGGTGCCCGCCGCGCAGATCAGTCCTTGCGAGAGCGACGTGGTGCCGCGTGGCACGGCCTCCTGCTCGACCAGCAGCACGTCGGCGCCGGCGTTCGCGGCCGCGAGCGCCGCGACCGTACCGCAGGCACCGCCCCCCACGACGAGCACGGAGATGAACGATTCGTACGAAGGCATCGGATCAATCTAGCGTCCGCCGGCTGATGCCTCGAAGCCCGCCCCATCGATGTCCGCAACGCGGCCACTGACGGATGCGCCGTCACGCCGGTCCCGACACCTCGCGTGCGACTTCTTCCGACGCGATGTCGGAGGCCGCGAGCGCGGCCTCGTTCTCCTGCTGGACGATGCGCAGCACGCGCGACAGGTACTCCTGGGTCCAGAGCGCCCGTTCGATCGCCGCGTCGGGGCCCGGCGCGAAGGCATCGACCTCGCCCTGCTCGAGGATGCCCTTGGCGAGCAGCAGCCGCTCCAGCGTGTCGACGCGCTGCCGCGCCACCGCGAGCTCCTGCGCGACGGCCATCGTGATCGTCAGCACCCGTTCCACCTGCGGATCGAGGAAGTAGGGACGCTTGCCGGCCGCCTTCGCGCCTGCGCCGTTCAACGCGTCGCCGACGCTCACGAAGCCGCTCCGGGGAAGGACTTGCGCGCGCCGACCAGGTGCCAGGCGGCCTTGCGACCGTAATCCTCCGTGTCGTCCTCGGCCGCATCGGGAAACAGGTCGCGATCGACGACGCCGGTCACCGCACCGTGAATCAGCGAATCGGCACCGAAGCCCGCGGCGATCATCCGCGCGTCGAGATCGATCTCGTGCAGGCGACTCCAGAACGGCTCGTTGTTGTAGAACGCATCCCAGTCGCGCATCGCCTGCTCGAACAGCGGCATCGTCGGCGCGTACTGCGGCTGCTCGACGTGGAGCACGATCCCGCCCGGTCGCAGCAGCCGATGCGTCTCCGCGAAGATCGCGTCGAGCGCCGGCGTCGACAGTTCGTGCAGGAACATCGTGGTCTGCACCCAATCGAAACTGCCGTTGTCGAAACGATGCAGGTCCTCCGCGTTGGCCTGCACGAAGGTCACGTTGTGGATGCCGAGCGACTTGGCGCGCGCCAGCGCGTAACGCAGGACCGGCGCTGCCACGTCGACCGCGACGACCTCGGCATCGGGAAGGGCCGCCGCGACCGGCAGCACGCTGTGGCCGACGGTGGCGCCGAGGTCGAGGATGCGTCGCGGCGCGAAGTCCGGCAGGTGACGTCGTATCCACTGCACGACGGCCTTGCCGCCGCCGTCGGAATAGCGGCCGAGCAACCCGGCCGTCGTGACGAAGCCGGCGTGGTCGTAGTTGGCGCCGGCGCCGACGTCGCCTTCGAAGCGTTCGGTGTGATAGCTGCCCGGCATGCAGTGGTGATCGACCGCGCTGACATAGCGGGGAACGGGCAGGTGCGGATCGAGCACGAGCCGCGGGTCGTCGCGCGTAAGGTCGCCCGCGATGCGCGCGAGGTCCTCCTGCTGTCGCAGCACCGTCCAGCGCCCAGCCTGCTGGCGCTGTTCCATCGTGCCGCGTCGGAGCGCCGACCAGGTCTGGAACGTCGGGTCGCGAAGGAGTGCCTTCCGCACTTCGTGGCGGTCGATCGGCGCCCGGCCGAGCTCGTCCGTCAACGAAGGTTCGACGCGGGCTGCATATGACTTCGCGACCAGCGGCACGACCTTCGCCGACAGGTGGCGGTTCATCTGCGCGAGGAAGTTGAGTCGCTCCGTTTCGTCATGTGTCATCCGCGGGAAGACCGCATGGCGGCCAACGACGCGAAAGTCCGGAGGGCCGTCGTAGTTCGCGGCTGGTTCGTGTGAAGCTCGCTCGCCCGGCGTCGTCATGTCGATCTCCTCTCATCACGGCCGTCGTCGATGATCTGCCGGCCACTATAAAGCCTAATGATATATTCAGATACCAACTTGACCGGGATCGTATTCGGATCCCTGCCTGGGAGCGTACCGTGACACAACGTCTTGTCGTGCTGCTCAACCTCAAACCCGGCAAGATGCCCGCCGACTACGAAGCCTGGGCGAGGGCGACCGACCTGCCGACGGTCAATGCATTGAAGTCGGTCGACCGGTTCGAGGTCTACAAGTCGACCGGGCTGCTCGGAAGCGACGCGAAACCGCCGTACCAGTACATCGAACTGATCGACGTGAACGACATGGGCATCTTCGGCGCCGAGGTCGGCACCGAGACGATGAAGCGGGTCGCCGCCGAGTTCCAGGGCTGGGCCGATCCCGTGTTCATCGCCACCGAACCGGTCGCCTGACCGGACAGCGACGATGAGCACCGCCTCGCCGCGGCCGTTGGCCGGCAAGACCGCCGTCGTGACCGGGTCGGGGCGTCGCAAGGGCCTCGGCGAAGCGATCGCGCGTCGCCTCGCGGCCGACGGTGCGGCGGTGGTGCTCTCGGACATCGGGCGGTCGGTCGATGCCGCGACGCCCGACTCGATGATCGGACGGTCGTCCGAGATGGACGAGATCGCCGAAGATCTGCGCGGGCTCGGCGGCGCCATCAGCGTGAAGGCCTGCGACGTGCGGCGCTGGAACGAAGTCGATGCGCTCGCGGAGCACGCGGTCGCGACGCACGGCTCGCTCGACATCTGGATCAACAACGCCGGTATCGGCTACATCATGAAGCCGCTCCTCGAAGTCGAGCCGGAGGATTGGGGCGCGGTGATCGATGTCAACCTTACCGGCGCGTTCTACGGACTGAAGGCCGCAGCGGCGCGGATGGTCGCGCAGGGCCGAGGGGGCCGCATCGTCAACATCGCGAGCCAGGCCGCCAAATCGGGCTTCGCGATGGCGCAGGCCTACACCGCTTCGAAGCACGGGCTGGTCGGACTGGCCCGCTCGGCCGGCATCGAACTCGGTCCGCATCGCATCACGGTCAACAACGTCTGCCCCAACCACGTCACGACCGGCCTCGGCGCCTGGCAGAACGAATACTTCGCCGCGAAGCAGGGCAAGACGCTGGCGCAGTACATGGCCGCGATGAACGCGCGCATCCCGCTCGGTCGGCCGGGTCTGGCGGACGACACGGCGAAAGCCGTCGCGTTCCTCTGTTCCGATCAGGCCGACTACATCACGGCCGAATCGATGAACGTGTCGGGTGGCGAAGAACCGCATTGAACGTCGATGCGCACGGCTCGAAGCCCCACTCGCTGAGCGGCGGGAACAACGGCGAGCCGCCGGGGCGGATCGTAGCGGAACAGCGCTGATCGACGATGAAGGCCCGCTACAGCCAGTGGAAACCCTTGGCCATCAATCCGGCCAGGGCAATGCCGAGCGACACGATCATGCCGCCGAGGATCATGAATTGCCGATCGCTCCTGGTATCCATCCGCTCGAATCGGGCGTCCATCCGCTCGAACCTTTCGTCCACCCGACCGAACTTCGCATCGACCCGGGCGAAGCCCTGTTCCATCTTCGCATCCAGCCGGGCGAACCCCTGATCGACCTTCACTTCGAGCCGAGCCAGTCCCGCGCGCAGATCCGCAACATTGGCGTTGTTGTGCTCGGTGTGGGTCTCGAGTCGCGCGAGGCGGGCTTCCATCGCGGCATTCTGCGAGGCGGAAGGCGGCGGGTCAACGGCCGGTTGCAGGTTCACGGGGACGAGACACCAACGAGGGAAAACGCAACGGTGCCGCGCGGTGCAGCCGGCCGCTTCGGCCGTATGAACGAGGGGGCCCTCGTCGTCGAGCGAGCGTGAACGCCTGAAGCGACGCGGGACGCCGGCGTTCAGGCGAACAGCGGCGCGAGGGCGGATCGGATGTCCGTGAGCTCGTCGAAGCGGTCGAGCGTCTTCGCGAGCGACGCGTGCAGGGGCGCCAGCCCGCCGAAGGCGAGACAGGCTCTTGCCTTCTCGAGATGGGCTTCCCGCGACAGGGGCCACGCGGGCGACCCGTACTGCTGCGTCACCTCACCGACCAGAGTACGACCGTCTTTCAAGACGATCCGCATGAGCGCCGGCACGAAGGCGGCCGGGTCGGCGCTGCCGTCGTCCTCGACCCGGATCCGGGAAGTCAGTGCCTGGAGCAGCGGGTCTTCAAGTCGATCGCGCGAGAAGTCATCGAGCGTCACGGTGCCCCGGGTCAGCGCCACGGCGCCGAGGTACGGGAAGCACAGGCGGGCGTGCGCGACGCTCATGCCGGCATGCGCAGCACGCCCGACCAGTCGAGCGATCAGCGGCGGGGCACGATAGACCAGACGCTCGACGTCGTCTGCCGCGAAGCCGTGCGTTCGCATCAGGGATTGCGTGGCGACGATCGCACCGTGGGCCGCGCGACCCGTCGGGAAAGGCTTCCAACTCAGTTCGGTGATGCGATGCACCCGGCCGAGCAGTGCGAATACGGCCGCATCGACCTCGTCTTCGAACAGCGCGAGATAGCCGAAGGGGCCGTCGATCGACGCGGCCGCGGCCTGCATGCCACGCGTGGCCAGATCGACCGCCTCGACCGCCGATCGCGCCGCGGCCGCCACCTGCACCGCGAGCGCCGGCTTGCCTTCGAGGTGTGCCTGCATCGTGCCGGACGCGAACGCGAGCGCGTAGCCGAAC
>CAXTPX010000061.1:8762-9527 GCA_964246005.1 uncultured Burkholderiaceae bacterium
AACGCGTCGATCGCGGTCTGCCGATCGAGCCTTCGGAGCCGGCAGAGCGCCGCGACCGACCCGAACACGCCTGCCGTCGCCGGCCGGAAGAATTTCAGCGGCGAGGTCGCGACGACGCCGAGCGTGGCGACGACATCGACGCCGCCGCAGAGCGCCGCCAGGAAGTCCGTGCCGGTGAGCGGTTCGCCGCGATGTGTTTCGGCAAGCAATGCAGCGACGACCGTCGCCATCGGGTGCGCGACCGCCGGCTCGTGCACGCAGTCGTACTCCTGCGCGTGGATCTGGTAAGCGTTGACGAAGGCGGCGTAGGGAGCGGTCAGAGGTGCGCCGCATCGGCCGAGGACGCCACAGCCCCCTGCGGGTCCGGCCCAGGTCGATGCGGCATCGAAGACGGCGTCGGCGCCGAACGCGTTGCGGCCGGCGACGCCGACGCACAACGTGTCGTGCAGGAAGGTCCTGGCCGCGCCACGCGCTTCGGTCGGCAGGGCGTCCCACGCGAGGCCGAGCACGTGATCGATCAACACGCTCGCAGCGCCGCTCATTGTTCGCGCTTCACGGCAGCTTCGACGATTTCGAAGAGCGCCCCTTCGGGCGATTGCAGCACACCGACCCGCCGACCATCGTAGATCGTGCCGTCCCGCTTCGTCGGTGCCGTCTTCCACGGCCCGGGAATCGAGTCGATGTCGGGATGGACCAGCGTGCACAGGCCGATCCCGGGCGGAAGCTGGCCGGGCCGACAGCCTCGCGTGCCGGCCGCGGATGGAT
>CAXTPX010000062.1:0-9522 GCA_964246005.1 uncultured Burkholderiaceae bacterium
CGTGAAGGGGATGGCGCACGTCACCGGCGGTGGCCTGACCGAGAACACGCATCGCATGTTTCCCGAAGGACTGCAGGCCGTGCTCGAGGCGGCGAGCTGGCGAAGGCCGCCGCTGTTCGACTGGCTCGCCGGGCAGGGCGACATCGACGAAGTCGAGATGCTGCGCACCTTCAACTGCGGCCTCGGCTTCGTGCTGGTGGTCGCGGAAGACGACGTGGACGCGACGTTGCAGTCGCTCCGCGAGGCAGGCGAACATGCGACCATCGTCGGCCACGTACAGGCGCGATCGGGCAGCCCGGACGGCACGATCGTTCGCTGAAGCGCTGCCGCTTGCGGGCGCCCGGCGAGTTCGGGACGCTGGCGGTCCGTTCGGTCCTTCGCGCAGGTCACGACCATGACGACCGCTCCGCCCCCGTCGCTCGAGACCGACTGCTGCATCGCTGGCGGCGGTCCGGCCGGCATGATGCTGGGGCTGCTGCTCGCGCGGTCGGGTGTGCGAGTCGTGGTGCTCGAGAAGTACGCCGACTTCCTCCGCGACTTCCGCGGCGACACGATCCATCCGTCGACGCTCGAGGTCTTGAAGCACCTCGGCCTTCTCGACGACCTGCTGCGGATCCCGCACACGCGCATCGAACGACTGTCGATGCAGTGGGAGGACCAGACCTTCGCGGTCGCCGACTTCACGCGGCTGGCGACGACGTGCCGCTACATCGCGCTGATGCCGCAGTGGGACCTGCTCGACTTCCTCGCGACGGCTGGCCGGCGCTATCCGAGCCTCTCGTTGCGAATGAGCACCGAGGCGCGCGAGCTGATCGGCCAGCAGGACGGGACAGGTCGCTGGACGCGGGTTGACGGACTGCGGGCGCGCGGGCCCGACGGCCCGCTCGAGGTTCGCGCTCGCACGGTGGTCGGGTGCGACGGGCGTCGTTCGCGCATGCGCGAGGTATCGGGTCTGATCGGCGACGCGCTCGGTGCGCCGATGGACGTCGTGTGGTTCGCGTTGCCACGGCGGGCGGACGACGGCGACCCACCACTCGCGCGCTTCGCGCATGCATCGATCTTCGTTCTGATCAATCGCGGCGACCACTGGCAATGCGGCCACGTGATCGCCAAGGGTTCGATCGACGCGGTCCGTGCCCGCGGCTTCAATGCGTTCCGCCAGGCCGTCGTCGACGCGTTGCCGGCCAACGTGCACGACCCCGTGGCACGGGTCGCGACGCTGCGCGACTGGGACGACGTGAGCCTTCTGACCGTGACCGTCGATCGGTTGCGCGAGTGGGCGCTCGACGGCCTCCTGTGCATCGGCGACGCGGCGCATGCGATGTCGCCGGTCGGCGGCATCGGCATCAACCTCGCGATCCAGGACGCGGTCGCGACCGCGAACCTGCTCGGCCCGATCCTCCGTCAGCGCCGGCCCTCGCTCGACGAACTGAAGCGCGTGCAGGACCGTCGACGCTGGCCGACGCGGGTGACGCAAGCGGTGCAGGTCGCCGTCCAGGACCGCATGATCCAGCGGACGCTGAGTGCGACGGAGAAGCTGCCCGCTCCGTTGCCGCTGCGTGCCATCTCGCATAGCCGCTGGCTGCGCGGACTCTTCGCATCGGCAGTCGGGATCGGGGTCCGGCCCGAGCTGCCGGCACGCATCGATCACTGAGCGACCCGGCCGGATCCGAGCGCCTCCATCGCGAGCACCCCGACGTGTTCGCTCGCGTCCCCCGCCAGGCTGTCGACGACGATGCGCCCCGGCATCGAGCGCAGCCACGTGAGTTGACGCTTCGCGAGCTGGCGCGTCGCGGCGATCGCCTGCTCGCGCATCGTGGCCGCATCGACCTGCCCATCGAGATACGACCAGACCTGTCGATAGCCGACGCATCGCATCGACGGCATGCGGTCGCGCAGATCGTCGCGGGCCTTGAGTGTCCGAACTTCGTCGATCAGCCCGGCATCGAGCATTGCATCGAAGCGCGCGGCGATCGTTCGATGCAGCACGCTTCGATCGGACGGCTCGAGCGACAGCACGGTCAACGGACGAGGTGCAGCGTCACGACCGCCCGCGCGCTGCAGGCTCGACAGCGTATTGCCCGAACTGCGCCACACCTCGAGCGCGCGCGAGATGCGCTGCGCGTCGAGCGGTGCGAGCCGCGCCGCGCTGGCCGGATCGACCAGGGCGAGCTTGCGATGCATCGCGTCCCAACCTTCAACCGCCGCCTCGCGTTCGATCGCTTCGCGGACCGCGAGATCGGAGCGCGGCATGTCGTCGAGCCCGTCGCGTAGCGCCTTCAGGTACAGCATCGTGCCGCCGACCAGCAGCGGGACGCGACCTCGTGAACGGATGGCGGCGATCGCGGCGTCCGCGTCCTCGACGAAACGGGCGGCCGAATAGCGCTCGGTCGGATCGATCAGGTCGATCAGGTGGTGGGGTACTGCTGCCTGCTCTTCGAGCGACGGCTTGGCAGTGCCGATGTCCATGCCGCGATAGACCAGCGCCGAGTCGACGCTGACGATCTCGATCGGCAGGCGACGCGACAGCGCAAGGGCCGCGGCCGACTTGCCGGACGCGGTCGGTCCCGTCAGGCAGAGGAGCGGTCCGGCGTTCCTCGCTTCAACGCCCACGCATGAACAGGCGGTCGAGGTCGCCGATCGACCATTGCGTCCACGTCGGTCGTCCGTGATTGCACTGGTCGGCGCGCTCGGTCGCTTCCATCTGACGCAGCAGCGCGTTCATCTCGTCGATCGTCAGGCGCCGGTTGGCGCGCACCGCGCGGTGGCACGCCATCGTCGACAGCAGTTCGTTGCGATGCTCGGTCAGCACGCGCGATGCACCGAACGTCTCCAGGTCGCGCAGCACGTTGCGGGCGAGCGTCTCGATGTCGCCGGCGTCGTCGTTGCCGGCCAGAAGCGCGGGCAACGCGCGCACGACCAGCGTCGTCGGCGAGAGGACCGCGATGTCGAAGCCGAGCGACGTCAACACGTCGCCACACTCTTCGACCGTGCCGACCTCGCGGTCGTCCGCGCGCAGCGTGACGGGAATCAACAATCGCTGGACCGGCACCGGTCCGGCGTCGAGCACGTGCTTCAGGCGCTCGTACAGGATGCGTTCGTGCGCCGCGTGCATGTCGACCAGCACGAGCCCGCGCGCGTTCTGCGCGAGGATGTAGATGCCGTGCAGTTGCGCGAGCGCGGAGCCGAGCCCCGACTCGTCGGGCGCCTCGTCCATCGATGTCGAAGGCAGCGCCTGCCGCGGATCGGGGCGCGCGTCGGTCGACCGCGCGTCCGGGCTCGCGAAGACACGGCCTGCTTCGCTGAACAGGCGGCCGTAGTTCGCCGTCGATTGCGCCACGCCTTGCGGCTGGAGCGGGGGCGGCCATGCGGTCGTCGCAGCACGAGCATCGTCTGCACGCGGTGCCGCGGCCTCCGCGCCACGCGCGAGCGCGTCCGCGACGCCGTGGAACACGAATTGATGAATGCCGCGCGACTCGCGAAAGCGAACCTCGATCTTCGACGGGTGGACGTTGACGTCGACCATCGCCGGATCGAGCTCGAGCGCGAGCACGTAGACCGGGTGGCGCTCACCGTGCAGCACGTCCTGGTAGGCCGAGCGCACGGCGTGTCCGAGAATGCGGTCCCGCACGTAGCGACCGTTGACGTAGAAGTACTGTGCGCTCGCCGACGCGCGACTCGCGGTCGGGAGACCCGCGAAGCCGGTCATCCGCAGCTCGCCGCCGGTCCACGACAGCGGCCGGTGCGCCCTGGCGAAGTCGTCGCCGAGCAACTGCATCACGCGATCGGCCGGCACCGCCGCGTTGAGATGCTCGATGACGCGACCGTTGTGCGACAGCGTGAAGGCGACGTCCGGACGCGCCAGCGCGATGCGGCGGAACGCCTCGATGCAGTGACCGAGTTCGGTCTGCTCCGACTTCAGGAACTTCCGACGGGCCGGCGTCGCGTGGTACAGGTCGGCGACCTCGATCACGGTGCCGACACCGCCGGATGCGGGCGATGGCCTGGTGTCGCCCTCGTCCGCTGCCAACGACAACGCGTGCGCCGCGTCGCGCGTGCGGCTTGTCAGCGTGACGCGCGCGACCGACGCGATCGACGCCAGCGCCTCGCCGCGAAAGCCCAGCGTCGCGACCCGTTCGAGGTCGGCCAGGCTCGAGATCTTCGACGTCGCATGGCGGCGCATCGCCACCGGCATCTCGTCCCCGGGAATGCCGCTGCCGTCGTCGGTCACCACGATGCGCCGCGTGCCGCCGCCGTCGAGCTTCACGTCGATGCGCGTCGCGCCCGCATCGATCGCGTTCTCGAGCAACTCCTTCACGACCGACGCCGGCCGCTCGACGACCTCGCCGGCCGCGATCTGGCTGATCAATCCGTCGGGCAGCGCGCGGATCGGGCGGCGCGACCGGTGTGGCTCGGATGCGAAGGGCGAGGGCACGGCACTCATCGGGGGGTCTGGCAGGGCGAGGGAAGGGAACGGAATCTCGGGGCTGGCGAGTGCAAGCGCTTGAATTATAGGACCCGGGCGTGTGCCATCATTCGGCTCCGCTCGCCACGGCCCGTGGGCCGGACCTCCCGAACGCAACCGAAGCACTCGCTTGGATCTTCTCCTTCAACTCGTCCAGTTCGTCCTCCACCTGGACGTCCACCTGACCGAACTCGTCGTCCGCTACGGCGTCCTGATCTATGTGATCCTGTTCGCGATCGTCTTCTGCGAGACCGGCCTCGTCGTCACGCCGTTCCTGCCCGGGGACTCGCTGCTGTTCACCGCAGGCGCGCTCGCCGCCGTCGGCAGCATGGATCCGTGGATCCTCGGCATCGTGCTGATCGTCGCGGCCGTGCTCGGCAACACCTCGAACTACTGGATCGGTCGCTACATCGGTCCCCGCGTGTTCCATTGGGAGAACTCGCGCTGGTTCAATCGCGGCGCGCTCGATGAGGCCCATGCGTTCTACGAGAAGCACGGCCCGGTCGCGCTGACGATCGCCCGCTTCCTGCCGATCGTGCGCACCTTCGCGCCGTTCGTCGCCGGCGTCGCTGCCATGCGGCACGCGACCTTCCAGCTCTACAGCGTGCTCGGCGGCGTGTTGTGGGTCGCGGGCTTCCTCGCGCTCGGGTACTTCTTCGGGAACATCCCGGTCGTCAAGAGCAACCTCGCGCTCGTGATGGTCGGCGTGATCGTCGTGTCGCTGTTGCCGATGGCATGGGCCCTGTTCGCGAAGAGGCGCACCGGACATCCGGTGCGTTGAGCGCTTGATCTCAGGCACGGCGTCGTGACCTACGCGGTCAAGGAGATCTTCTACACGCTGCAGGGCGAGGGCGCGAACGCGGGGCGGCCCGCGGTGTTCTGCCGCTTTGCCGGCTGCAACTTGTGGAGCGGGCGCGAGGCCGACCGGGCGGATGCGGTCTGCACGTTCTGCGACACCGACTTCGTCGGCACCGACGGGCTCGGCGGCGGCAGGTTCGCGAACGCCCGGATGCTGGCCGACGAGGTCGGGTCGTACTGGCCCGACGGTCACGACGTCCATCGCTTCGTCGTCTGCACCGGCGGTGAGCCCGCGCTGCAGGTCGACGATGCGCTGGTCGCCGCGCTGCACGCGCGCGGCTTCACGATCGCGATCGAGACCAACGGCACCCTGCCGTTGCCCGCCGGCGTCGACTGGATCTGCGTCAGTCCCAAGTCGGATGCCCCGATCGTCGTCACGCAGGGGCAGGAGCTGAAGCTCGTGTATCCCCAACTGCAGGCGATGCCCGAACGCTTCGCCGGTCTCGCGTTCGAGCACTTCCTGATCCAGCCGATGGATGGACTCCCGGGCGACCCGACCGCGCGGGCGCGGCACACGGAGCGGGCCGTAGAATATTGCCTTTCGCATCCGCAGTGGCGCCTGTCGATGCAGACCCACAAGTTCCTCGGCATTCGCTGACGCGACGCGCCCGGCCTCGGTCGAGACCGGGATCCATTCTTCCCTCCATGATCGAGATCACCTACGAATTCTGGTTCGATGCCGCGCATCGGTTCCATCACATGCCGCTCGGCCACAAGTACCAGGGGCTGCACGGGCATTCGTTTCGCGCCGAGATCGCGGTCGCCGGGACACCGGACCGCGACAGCGGATTCATCGTCGACTTCGCGCAGCTCGAGTCGGCCGGCGAAGCGATCCGCGAGCGGCTCGATCATCGCTTCCTGAACGAGATCGAAGGGCTCGAGAGTCCGAGCCTCGAGCACATCGCCCGATTCGTTTGGAACGAGCTGAAGCCGCGCTTCGCGGGGCTGTCGCGGGTGGTCATTCGCCGCGACTCGCATCGTCATGGGTGCGTCTACACGGGCGAACCCGTGGCGGTCGCGTCACCACCGGTGACGGTCGTCGGTCACGCGGTACCGGCTTGAGCGAGCACGCCGCAGAGCCGGGCTCCGCGTCGGTGCCGTCGGAGCCCGCGTGGTCGATCGGACTCGTCGTACGGCGCCTGATCGGCGCCCGTCACGGCGGCCCGTCGGTCGCAGCCGAGCGCGTGCTGAGCGCGGTGCGCTCGGCCGACGAGGCGTACCAGGTGCAGGCGCGCGTCGACGCCGCGCTGTGGCCGCAGGCATCGCCTGCGGTCTGGAAGGCGGGCGCCGACTCGCGCGAAACGCTGCCCACCGCCGCCCCGATCGCGCCGGCGCTGGTGTTCGCAAGCGGCGCCGTGTTGTCGGCGGCGAAGTTCCCGATCCGCATCGTCGAGGCCGAGATCGCCTATCGCTTCGGCGTCGACCTGCCGCCGCGCGCCGTGGCGTACAACACCGACGAGGTGGCCGAGGCGATCGTCGCGATGCACGTCGCGATCGAGGTCGTCACGCCGCGCATCGCCGACCACCAGACGGCCTCGTCGCTCGCGAAGCTCGCCGATCACGGTCTCAACGGCGCGTTTGTGCTCGGCGACGGCATCGAGGCGTGGCGTCGCGTGGACCTGCGCAAGCAGACGGTCGTCCTGTCGATCGGCGGCAAGGTGGTGGAGACCGCGACCGGGTCGCATGGGCTCGGCAACCCGGCCGTGCTGCTGCCGTGGTTCGTGGCGCATCTCGGTCGCCTGCCGACGTGGGACGAGGACGGCGTCGCGGGGCCGCCGCGTGGCGTGAAGGCCGGCGATGTCGTGACGACCGGTTCGTGGACGAAGGTCGCCGAGGCGCGTGCGAAGCAGGCCGTCGCGGTTCGCTTCGACGGCATCGGCAGCGTCAGCGTCTCGTTCGACGCCTGACCGCGGTCAGGGCACGACCTCCCAGTCGTTGCGACCGGCAGCCTGTTCGAGCAGCGTGCGACGCGCGACCTCGTAGCAGTCGTCGATGTGACGATTGCCGAGCAGCTTCATCGCCGCGAAGCTGATCGATGCCGACACCGCCTGACCGAACAGCGGCACGAACTTGACGACCCCTTTCGTCGTGATCCGCACGCCCATCTTCATCAACAGGCGGACGACCAGTTCGCGCGTGACGAGGCGGCCCACGAGCGCCGAGCCCACGCTGCCGATGAACAGCATCACCGTCCGCTTCGTCTCGACATCGAGGCCGTCGATCTGTTCCGGCGTCAGCCCGAAACGTTCGTTGATGCGCGGCAGCAGGCGGAGCAGGATCATCACGTCGGTGCCGAGGTCGAGCATCGGCAGCGGTACGACCGCGGCACCGGCCGACAGCGAAGCGCGTCGCGTGACGAGCTTCCGGCATTCGTCACGGATCGTGTCGAGCTGGCGCAGGGCGGCGGCGACGTCGCCGTCGTGGACGCTCGCGAGCGGAGTCGCCGCATCGCCCGCCGTCGCGCTGCGCACGCGACGCACGACGTTCCAGAACGAATCGGCGATTGTCGCGGCGACGGTCATTGCGGTATGCACTCGGTGATGGGTACTTCGATCGGGGCAGCGCACGGCAAGGTGGTTCTCCTTTCAACCGTGGCAGCTTACCGCGCCGTGCGGCGCGAGTCAGGCGTGCGGAGACGTTAGCAGTGGGGGTTTGATTTCTGTGCCGCCAGGCTTCGTGAAGACTTCATCGCGAGTTCACACTCGTTCGTCGTGAGGGGTGCAGCATGCAATCTCCACCTGCGACGAACGGACGGCTTCCATGACGTGTCGGCTCCCTGCGCTGTTGGCCCGAGTCTCCTTTGCAATCGTGTCCACCGTGTTCGGCTCGCTTGCAGGCGCGCACTGCTTTCCTGCTTCGGGAAATTACAGTTTTCACGGTCGCCTTTCTGATGGTAAGCATGTCGGGGCAACTCTGGTGATTGGATCTCGGGCTGCTGCCGACGTTACGGGAACCGTTTTTGTCGAGCCGCTCTACCAAGACATTGCAGTAGTCGGCGAGATCAATGACGGCAATGAATTGCGGCTTCGAAAGAAGTCTGATGGGTCGATGCTCTTCGACGGCTGGTTCATCGACCATCTCGATGGGATGGGTCCCTTGACCTGTGACTTCGCCGCCGGCCCCTGGTCCACTGGCGGCGTAGCCGCGATGCATCTAGTCGGCTGGGGTTTTCGACTCGATCGACTGTCGCCTGAGGAGCAGATGCGTCTCAACGAAGTTATCCTGGACATCTACAACGCACTCAGGACGCGCGACGCGGAGCGGCTTGCCAGGCACGTCCGTTTTCCGCTGACGCTGGGTTTTCCGAACGATCGAGGAGTTCAACAAAGAGTTTCTAACGCCAAGGAGCTATTCCGTTTGCGCTCCAAAATCTTCGGACCCAAGTTGATTGATCGGCTCGATGCCGATGTACCGCACGACCCATTCTGTCGCGATGGTGAATGCATGCTTGGAAACGGCGTAGTCTGGATTGACGAACATTTGCGAGTAGTGAGCCTGCTGCCGGGCTGACATGGCCCTGAACGCGTTCGCGTGCCGGGTCGAGTAACCAGGGTACGGGTGACACCCTCGGCCGCGTCGAAGGTCGCGACGTGAAGCCTGATGGACGGTCCCGGCACGCTGCTCCAATGACAAGGCTTAGGTGTTCGAGTCCGGGAGCGTTCGCCACAGGTCGGCACACGCCGAGCTTGCAGCCGCTATGAGTGTCGCCGCAACGGGATCGCGTCTGTAAGGCGTGGTTCGCGGCACTGCCCATTGGTCATCGTCCTTGGCGGGACGACGTGATCACTGCCTGCCCTGGACGGCTAGCTCGTCACCCGCGTCTTCGCGAGCGGCGGGTTCTTCGCGAAGTAGCGGCGGATGCCCTTGACGACGGCGTCGGCGAGACGCTCTTGATACGCGTCGTCGTTGAGTCGCTTCTCCTCGTCGGGATTGCTGATGAAGGCCGTCTCGATCAGGATGCTCGGGATGTCGGGCGCCTTCAGCACCGCGAAGCCGGCCTGCTCGACCTCACCGTGGTGCAGCCGGTTGATCCCGCCGATCTCGCGCAGCACCGCGTTGCCGAGCTTGAGGCTGTCGTTGATCTGCGCAGTGGTCGACAGGTCGAGCAGCACGCCGGCGAGCTGCTTGTCGCGCGTGGCGATGTTGACGCCGCCGATCAGGTCCGCCGAGTTCTCCTTGTTCGCGAGCCACTTCGCGGC
>CAXTPX010000063.1:0-9455 GCA_964246005.1 uncultured Burkholderiaceae bacterium
GAAGGACATCAAGTGGAACTTCACGAAGTTCCTCGTCGACCGCAACGGCAAGGTCGTCGACCGCTATGCGCCGACGACGAAGCCCGATGCGATCAGCGGCGACATCGAGAAGCTGCTGAAGGCCTGAGCCTGCCTTCGGCATGAGCCTGCAGTCGGTCGTCGCGTTCCTCGCAGCGCACGCACCGGACGTCGAAGTCGTCGAGCTCGAGACCAGCACGGCCACCGTCGCGCTGGCAGCCGCGGCGCACGGTGTCGCCACCGGGCAGATCGCGAAGACGCTGGCGCTGTGGCTCGGGGACGAACCGATCCTCCTCGTGATGAACGGCGACGCGCGCATCGACAACCCGAAGTACAAGGCCCGCTTCGGCGCGAAGGCGAAGATGCTGGACGCCGAAGCGGTGTTGCAGCACACGAGTCACCCGGTCGGCGGCGTCTGCCCGTTCGGCCTGCCGACGCCGCTGCGCGTCTTCGCCGACCTCTCGTTGCGCGAGCATGCGATCGTGGTACCGGCGGCCGGCTCGATCCACTCGGCGCTGCGGATCGCACCCGACCGACTCGCTTCGCTCGTCGGCGCCGAGTGGGTGGACGTGACGCGAGTGGGCTGACCGGGTCGTCCGGGCGCGTAGACTGCGCCGCCTCGTTCGCACGATCCAAGGATCACCATGACCACCAAAGCCTTCGGCGCGCTCGTCGCCGACCATCCTCTCGAAGCCCTCGATATCGAACGCCGGGCCACCGGTCCGAAGGATGTCCGAATCGACATCGCGTTCTGCGGCGTCTGCCATTCCGACCTGCACACCGTGCGCTCCGAGTGGGGCGGCACGCTGTTCCCGTGCGTGCCGGGCCACGAGATCGTCGGCCACGTCACCGAGGTCGGCAGCGACGTCACGCGCTTCGCCGTCGGCGACACGGTCGGTGTCGGCTGCATGGTCGACAGTTGCCAGCACTGCGCGCCGTGCGCCGAGGGGCTGGAGCAGTTCTGCGAGAACGGCTTCACCGGCACCTACAACGGCGCGACGCCCGATGCGCCGGGCCACACGCTCGGCGGCTATTCGCAGCGCATCGTCGTCGACGAGAAGTTCGTGCTGAAGATCGCGCATCCGGCCGAGCACCTCGCCGCGGTGGCGCCGTTGCTGTGCGCCGGCATCACGACCTACTCGCCGCTGCGTCACTGGAACGTCGGTCCCGGCAAGAAGGTCGGGATCGTCGGCATCGGTGGGCTCGGTCACATGGGGATCAAGATCGCGCACGCGATGGGCGCGCACGTGGTCGCGTTCACGACGTCCGAGAACAAGCGCGCCGACGCGAAGGCGCTCGGCGCCGACGAGGTCGTGGTGTCGCGCAACGACGACGAGATGAAGGCGCACGCGGACAGCTTCGATCTGATCCTCGACACGGTCGCGGCGAGCCACGACCTCGACGCGTTGACGGCGCTGCTGAAGCGCGACGGCACGCTGACGCTGGTCGGCGTGCCCGAGCATCCGCACCCGGCGCCGAACATTGCCGCGTTGATCTTCAAGCGCCGTTCGATCGCGGGCTCGCTGATCGGCGGCATCGCGGAGACGCAGGAGATGCTGGATTTCTGCGCCGAGAAGGGTCTCGTGTCGCAGATCGAGATGATCCGCATCCAGGACATCGATGCGGCGTACGACCGCATGCAGCGAAGCGACGTCAAGTATCGGTTCGTGATCGATAGCGCGTCGTTAGGGTAGACCGAGCGACGACGCCAGTGTCGTCGGGGTAGCGCTCACCGATGCTGCCCCGCCACCACCTCGAAGCGGAACAGCCGGCACTCGATCGCGCCGTTGAACAGCACCACGCGCCGGTCCGGTGACAGCCGCAGCTTCTTCTGCAGGTTCATGTCCGACGTCAGGATGTGGCAGGTCCATCCCGCGAAGCGCTGCTTCAGCGTGTCGCCGAACTCCTTGAAGAAGACGGTCAGTTCGTCGTCGCTGCCCTGGTCACCGCGTTCGCCACGCACCGACAGGCGCTCGCCGTACGGCGGGTTGACGATCACCAGGCCCGACGTGGCCGGTGCCTTCACCTGGCGTGCATCGATCTGCTTCGGCGCGATGCGCGCCGCGATGTCCGCGGGGATGCCGGCGCTCTCGAGGTTCGCGCGCGTCATCGCGACCGCGTCGCCCGAGACATCGCTGCCGTGGATCGAGGCGACGGCCGCGAGCGCGTCGTCGCGCGGTATCGACACCGCCTGCGACCGCATTCGTTCCCATCCGTCGCTGTCGAAGTTGAGGAGCTTCTCGAAGCCGAACCGGCGCGTCTCGCCCGGCGCGATGCCGAGCGCGGTCTGCGCCGCCTCGACGACGAAGCTGCCGCTGCCGCACATCGGATCGAGCAGGGCGATGCCCGGCTGCCAGCGCGCGAGCCGCAGGATGCCGGCTGCGAGGTTCTCGCGCAGCGGCGCGTCGCCGGTCTCGCCTCGCCAGCCGCGCTTGAAGAGCGGCTCGCCCGACGTGTCGAGATAGAGCGTGCAGGTGTTCGCGTCGAGATACGCGAAGACGCGCACGTCCGGTTGCCGCGTGTCGACACTCGGCCGCTCACCGACCGCGTCGCGGAAGCGGTCGCAGATGCCGTCCTTCACGCGCAGCGTGACGAACTCGAGGCTCTTCAGGCCGCTCTTGTGCTTGCCGCTGCCACCGGTCGTGTCGACTCGCAGCGTGCGATCGACCGCGAACCACGCGGTCCAGTCCTGCGCATGCGCGAGCCGATGGATGTCGTCCTCGGTGCGATAACGGCCCTGCACGATGCGGACCAGCACCCGACTCGCGATGCGCGAGTGCAGGTTGATGCGATACACGTCGGGCCACGTCGCGCTGAAGTGCACGCCGCCCGCCGTCGCATGCGCCGGCTCGACGCCGAGCTCGGCGAGTTCGTCGACCAGGACCTCTTCGAGTCCCCGAGGGCAGGGCGCGAAACACAGGGATGTCATCGCAAGGGCCTGTTCCCACGACAAACATGAGATGCGTGAGTTCGCGATGCGGATGCCCGCGCGAAGAGCGCGGCTCCGAAGGGTTGGTCCCTTCGGAGTCGTGCCCGCAACGTTGCAAACCCGGCGGCGGACGCTTCGAATTCACCCGGAGGGAAGCAGGAAAGGCGGGCGCATGGCGGCGCGCAGTGATGTGATTCGGCTCGCTCACGTACCTCTGCACGCCACGCTCGCCGCGCCTTGCCCTGCCCCCGCCTTTCATGCTTCGCACTCATGTTTGCAGTGGGAACAGGCCTTAGAACGGCTTGACGATCACGAGGATCACGATCGCCGCGAGGAGGCCGACCGATGCCTCGTTGAACCAGCGGAAGAAGCGGTGCGAGCGCGTGTTCCGACCGGCTTCGAACCGGCGCAGCATCGTGCCGCACGCGTGGTGATAGCCGATCACGCACAGCACCAGCGCGAGCTTCGCGTGCATCCAGCCGTTGCCGGAACCGCGCAGGCCGATGCCGTAGCCGAGGAACAACCACAGCCCGAGCAGCACCGCGGGAATCGCGAGGAGGGTCGTGAAGCGGAACAGCTTCCGCGCCATCGTCAGGAGGCGCGCGTGCGCGGTGGGGTCGCTTTCCATCGCGAGGTTCACGAAGATCCGTGGCAGATAGAAGAGGCCCGAGAACCACGAGACGACGAAGATCAGATGGAACGACTTGACCCAGAGCATGGACGCCTGTGCGAGGAGGAAGCGGTTGGTGACGCAGCGCGAAGCGCCACGAGCCGACAGGGCGGTCAGTCGGCGGGCGTGCGTGCCATCGCGTCGAGCACGCCGTTCAGCGTCTTCTCGAGCGCGGCGAGGTCGTACGGCTTCGTGAGGACACCGACCCCGATGCCGAAGTCATGACGACCGAAGTCGCCACCGTAGCCGGACGCGACCACGACGCATTGGCGCGGGTCGGCCCGACGCGCGCGCTTGAGGAGCTCGATGCCGTTGATCCCGGGCAGGCTGATGTCGGTGAAGATCACGTCGTAGCGGTCGGCGGCGATCGCCTCGAGCGCGGCCTCGGCGGTCTCGACGGCGACCACGTCGAAGCCCACCTCGTTGATGAACTCGATCGTGGTCTCGCGGACCTCTTCGCTGTCCTCGACCAGCAACACCCGACGCCTGGCCGGCGCGACCGGCGGGGGCTCCGCGTCCGGGCCGGCGACCGCGGCCCCGGCTTCGATCGGCGCCGGCGCCGCTTGCCCATCGTCTCCCGACGCGACCGGCGTCTCGTCGTCGAGCAGCTGTCGCAGGCGGCGCGCGAGGTCTTCGCGCGCGTACGGCTTGCTGAGCAGATTGACGCCGGCCCGCAGGCGGTCGCGATGGACGATCGCATCGCGCGTGAAGCCGGACGTGAAGAGCACGCGCAGGCGCGGCATCAACAGGTGCGCCTGGCGAACCAGCTCGGTGCTCGCGACCGGCCCCGGCATGATCACGTCGGTGAACAGCAGGTCGATCGGCACGCCGCTCCGCACGATCGTCAGCGCGCTCTGCCCGTCGTTCGCGCGGAGGACGCGATAGCCGAGTTCGAGCAGCGTGTCGATGACCGTCACGCGCACGGCTTCGTCGTCCTCGACGACGAGGATCGTCTCGCCGTTGCCGCGGACCGACACGGCGGACGGCGCGACCGAGACGTCGGTGACCGGCTCGTCGGAACGCGGCAGGTAGAGGCGGATCGTCGTGCCCTGGCCCGGTTCGCTGTACAGCGACACGTGCCCGTCGCTCTGCTTCATGAAGCCGTACACCATCGACAGGCCGAGGCCCGTCCCTTCGCCTTCGGGCTTGGTCGTGAAGAACGGCTCGAACGCGCGCCGCTGCACGTCGACGCTCATGCCGGCCCCGGTGTCGGAGATCGCGAGCGTGACGAAGTCGCCCGGAACGAGTCCGTCGTCGCGCCGCGCGTGCAATGCGTCGACATGCGTGTTCTGCAGTTCCATCGTCAGGCTGCCGCGATGATCCATCGCGTCGCGCGCATTGATCGCGATGTTGAGGATGACGTTCTCGAGGCGGGTCACGTCCACCATCGTGTGCCACAGGTCGCCCGCGACATGGGTGCGGACGTCGATCGATTCGCCGAGCGCGCGATGCAGCAGGTCCTTCATGCGTTCGAGCACCTGCCCGAGGTCCACGACGATCGGCTCGAGCGGCTGCCGTCGGCCGAACGCGAGCAACTGCGAGGCGAGCTTCGCGCCGCGGTCGACGCCGTCGAGCGCGGCGTCGAGGCGCTGCCTGGCCTTCGCGTCGGGCGCGTCGTTGCGCTGCATCAGCTGCAGATTGCCGCGAATGATCTGCAGGACGTTGTTGAAGTCGTGCGCCACGCCTCCGGTGAGCTTGCCGACCGCTTCGAGGCGCTGTGCCCGATGCAGCGCCGCCTCGGCGCTGCGCCGCTCGGTCTCGCTGCGTTCGAGGGCACGCGTGCGTTCGGCCACCATCTCCTCGAGACGCGTGCGATACGCGTGCAGCTCGTCCTGCGTGGCCTTGGCCATCGTGACGTCGTTGCCCTGCATGAAGACGCCGACGACCTTGCCGCCACTGTCGACGATCTGCTGGATCACGACGTCGACGTAGATCGTCTGCGTCCCGTCGTGGCCATCGGGCACCCGCAGCGCCAGGCCCTGCTCGATGATCGGCACGCCGCTCTCGTAGACCGCGTCGAGCAGCTTGACCGGGATCGGCGGATCGCCGCGATGCGCCTTCCCGTAGCCACGGTCGCGCAGGTCCTCCTCGCTGACCATCTTCAGGTAGGTCGGGTTCGCGAGTTCGACGATGTGGTCGGGCTCGCGCATGAAGACCGTGAACGACAACGACTGGTCGAACAGCTGCATCAGGCGTCGATAGTCGAGGGCGAGCGATCGGTTCTGCAGCTGGATCGATTCCACGCGACGCAGCAGGTCGCCCTTGGCGAGCAGGCCTTCGGGCGAGGCATCGACGTCGCCGGAAGCGTCGCCGAGACCCGTGACGTTCTGCGTGTGCTGCAGGAGCATCGTCACCTCGCCCCCCGCACCGAAGATCGGATGATGCGACGCGCTCCACAGCGAGTCGACGAAGTGCTCGCCTTCCGGCGTCAGGACCGGGACCGCGTACCGCACGACCGCGAGCGCGTCCGGCTTGCCCGAGGCGAAGACGCGATCGAACGACGTCTTCACTTCCTGCACCTGGTCCGGGTTCGGTGCGTCCTTCGGGACCGGGAACGCGTCGAACACGTTGCGCCCGAGCAGCTCGTCGCGTGAACGCTCCATCAGCGCCAGGTACGCGTCGCTCATGTCGACGATCGTGTAATCGCGCGAGACGACGAGGTAGGCGTTGGGCGAATCGCGAAACAGCGTCGCGTAATCGAGCGGCGAATTCATCGGGGAGGGATCGGCATCGATTGCCGAAGGTGGCCGGGGCAGCGGGCAAGCGGCGGATTGTAGCGACTCGCGGCGCCCGCCCCGGACGCTTCTCCCGCCGCGTCAAGGCCGGATCTCGCCGTGGCCGAACACGACGTACTTCAGGCTCGTCAGTCCCTCGAGGCCGACCGGACCGCGCGCGTGCAGCTTGTCGTTCGAGATGCCGATTTCCGCACCGAGGCCGAACTCGAAGCCGTCGGCGAATCGGGTCGACGCGTTGACCATCACCGACGCCGAGTCGACTTCGCGCAGGAAGCGCAGCGCGGTCGAATAGTCCTCGGTGACGATCGTGTCGGTGTGCTTCGACCCGTGGCGCTCGATGTGATCGATCGCGGCATCGACGCCGTCGACCACGCGGATCGACACGATCGGTGCGAGCCACTCGGTGTCGAAGTCGGCAGGTCCGGCCGGGCTCGACGCGATGCCGGCCGCATCGAGCAGCGTGCGGCTCTCCGCGCACGCCTTCATCTCGACGCCCTTGGCGATGTAGATGCGCCCGATGACGGGCAGGAACGCCGCGGCGATCGAGCGCGCGACCAGCAGCGTCTCCATCGTGTTGCACGTGCCGTAGCGCTGCGTCTTCGCGTTGTCGGCGATGCGCACCGCGCGCTCGAGATCGGCGGCGCCGTCGACGTACACGTGGCACAGGCCGTCGAGGTGCTTGATCATCGGCACGCGCGACTCGCGCATCAGCCGCTCGATCAGGCCACGGCCGCCGCGCGGCACGATCACGTCGATGTACTCGGGCATCGTGATCATCGCGCCGACGGCAGCGCGGTCGGTGCTGTCGATCACCTGGACGACATCGGCGGGCAGCCCGACCTGCACGAGGGCGTCGCGGATCAGCGCGGCGAGCGCCGTGTTGCAGCGGATCGCCTCGGAGCCGCCGCGCAGGATGGCCGCGTTGCCGGACTTGATCGTCAGGCCGGCCGCGTCGACCGTCACGTTCGGGCGGGCTTCGTAGATGATGCCGACGACGCCGAGCGGCACGCGCATGCGGCCGACCTGGATGCCCGAAGGCTGGAAGCGCAGGTCGCTGACCTCGCCGATCGGGTCGGGCAGCGCGACGACCTGTTCGAGTCCGGTCGCCATCTGTTCGAGCGCCGCGTCCGACAACGCGAGGCGGTCGAGCAGGACGGCGTCGAGACCCGCGGCACGCGCCGCGGCGACGTCCGCCGCGTTGGCCGCCTTCAGCATCGACGCATCGCGCCGGATCGCCGCCGCGATCGACGCCAGCGCCTGGTTCTTCTGGCGGGTGTCCGCCTTCGCGATCACGCGCGACGCCGTGCGGGCCGCGGCGCCGATGTGGGCCATCCTGATCTGCAGGTCGGTCGCGTTCATCGCGTCAATCGTTCACTGCGTTCTTGCGATCGTCACGCCGAGGCGCGACAGCTCGGTCCACGCATCGCCCATCGGCGTGCCGAGATTGCGCAGCCCCTTGACGAGGCGGTCGATCTCGGCGCTTCGCACGAGCGCGTCGCGCAGCACCGGCATCGACAGGCGTCGGGTCGCGGCTTCGAACAGTCGCTCGCGCGCGCCCCACACGCGCAACTGCCGCATCAGCGCCGTGAGCGACTGGCCGCTCGCGACGCCCAGCTTCGCGCGGTACAGCGAGCGCACCTCCTCGGTGATGGCCCAGTGCACGAGGACCGGCGATTCGCCTTCGCCGCGCAGTCCGTCGACCATGCGCACGACCCGCGCGGCATCGCCGGCCAGCATCGCTTCGCCGAGCTTGAAGACGTCGTAGCGCGCGACGTCGAGCACCGCCGCGCGGACCTCGTCGAAGCCGAGCTTGCCGGTCGGATACAGCAACGCGAGCTTCTGCACTTCCTGGTGCGCGGCGAGCAGGTTGCCTTCGACCCGATCGACGAGGAACGCGAGCGCTTCGGCGTCTGCGCTCTGCGACTGCGCGGCGAGGCGCTCGGCGATCCAGGCGGGCAGCTTCGCGCGATCGACGAGGGGCGCTTCGACCGTGACGCCGACGGCGTCGAGCGCGTTGAACCAGGCCGAGTTCTTCTGCTCGCGCTCGAGGCGCGGCAGCGTGATCAGGGTCACCGTGTCGGCGGCCTCGCTCCCCAGCGTCTTCGCATACGCCTGCAGCGCGGTCGAGCCGTCCTTGCCGGGCTTGCCACCCGGGATGCGCAGCTCGATCAGCTTGCGATCGCCGAACAGCGACAGGCTCTGGCCGCTCTCGACCAGCCGGCTCCACTGGAAGTGTCGGTCGACCTGCAGTACGTCGCGTTCGGTGAAACCGCCCTTCCGCGCCGCGGCGCGAATGCGGTCGGCCGCTTCGATCGCGAGCAGATGCTCGTCGCCGTGGACGACGTACAACGACGCGAGTCGCTTCGCGACGTGACCCGCCAGCGCGTCGAGCCTGAGTTGCATCAGGAAGACGGAGCGTCCGGCTTCACCGCGGCCAGCCGGCGCAGCAGCTGCTGCACGAGATCGGACTGCATGTCGCGATACAGCAGGTTCTCTTCGGCCTGCTTCGCGAGGATCGTGTTGTTGTCGACCGAGATGTCGCGCTTCAACGTGATGCGCGTCGGCGTGATGAAGTCGCGCCCCTTGCCGTCGTCGACGTGGAACACGAAGACGTAGTACAGCGCGTATTCGCGGACCTGGCCGGTGCCGTCGAGGCTCAGGATCTCCTTGTCGCGCGACTCGGACAGGACCGTCAGTCGGGCCTCGGCCTTGGCGGGATCGTCGACCAGCGTCGTCGATGTACCGCTACGGATATAACGCCTGAACTCGGTGCCGAGGGGCGAAGCATCGGAGAAGCCGACCCACAGCGTGCGGAACGGGAGTTCGGTCGAGCCGCGCAATTGGAAACCGCATCCGGCGAGGACGCTGCTGAGGAGGACGGCGCTCATCAGGTACGCCGTCATTCGACGGATATGCGTCGCCTGCCTTTCCAGCGTCTCGCTCATCGTGACGACACCACGTTGACCAGCCGACCCGGTACCACCACGATCTTCTTCGGCGTCGTCGTGACGAAGCGCTTGACCGCCTCGTCGGCGAGCGCCGCGGCTTCGATGCTGGCGCGGTCGGCGTCGGCCGGGACGCGGATCGTGCTGCGCAGCTTGCC
>CAXTPX010000064.1:0-9448 GCA_964246005.1 uncultured Burkholderiaceae bacterium
TAGGGAGGGCGTCCGGGGCTTCGTGTCCCGGACCTCGAAGACGAGTCAATCGACTGCGGAGATGGACATGAAAAATTCTTGGATGGCGACGGCACTCGCCGCCGCTTCGATCGGGGGCCTCGTGCCGACGACTTCGGGCGCCACCGTGTCGACCGGGTTCACCGGGCCATTCGCCCCCGCGACCTTCACGACGTCGGCCACCGGCAATCTCGCGGACGGCTCGGTCAGCATCACGCCTGCCGTCCTGTCGATCACCGGCGGCGACGATCCCGCGATCGATCCGAGCAGCGGCCTCGTCGCGTGCACCGGTTCGACGACCGGTGTCCTCGGCGCCTGCCAGGTCTCGACGACGCACATCGTGGTCGGCTCGTCCGACACCGTCTCGTTCCACTGGACCTACGCGACCAACGACATCAGTCCGGAGACAGACCTCTTCGGCGTCGTGGTCGACGGCGTGCGGACGGTCCTATCCGATCCGGGCGGTCCGTTGACGCAGGCAGGCAACTTCAGCTTCCTGTCGTCGAGCGCGTTCGGCTTCTTCGTGAACTGCACCGACTGTGTCGGCGGCAGCGCGACGGCGAACATCAGCGCATTCCAGGTCGCTGCGATCCCGGAGCCCGCGACGCTCGCGTTGTTCGGCGTCGGCGTGGCGGGTGTCGGACTTGCACGACGGCGCCGGATCGATCGGCCCGCGTGACTAGGGCGATCCCGCGCTGAACGTATCGCACTTGCGGAAGTCGCCGGAGTCCATTCCGCGCTTGAACCAGGTGACGCGTTGCGCCGACGTGCCGTGCGTGAAGCTGTCGGGCACGACCGTCCCGCGCGCCTGTTCCTGCAACGTGTCGTCGCCGATCGCGGTGGCGGCCCGCAGCGCTTCGTCGACATCGCCCGGATCGAGCTTGATCGCGCTCTGACCCGCGGCGACCCGATGTCCCCAGACACCGGCGAAGCAGTCGGCCTGCAATTCGACCCGTACCGACACACGGTTGTATTCGGTAGCCGACATGCGACGACGCATCGCGTCGGTCTTGTCGGTGATGCCGAGCAGTTTCTGCACGTGATGGCCGACCTCGTGGGCGATCACGTAGGCGTCCGCGAAATCGCCCGGCGCCTTGAAGCGTTGTGAGAGCAGGTTGAAGAAGCCGAGGTCGATGTAGACCTTCTCGTCGCCCGGACAATAGAACGGCCCGGCCGCCGCGACGCCTTGACCGCACGCGGTCGGATAGGAACCGCTGAACACCTCGAGCCGCGGCTTGCGATACGTCGCGTTGTTGGCCGCGAAGATCTGCGTCCAGGTTTCCTCGGTGTCGAGCAGGATCCGCGAGACGAGGCGGAACTGCACGTCGTTCGCCGAAGCGCCGCTCGCCGGCCTTGGCTGCGGCACCTGTTGCTGGACCTGTGGTTCGCCACCGCCGCTGAGCCCGAGGATGACGCGCGGGTCGATGCCGAAGAAATACGACGCGAGCAGCGCCACGACGACCGTGCCGATCCCGATCGTGCGTCCTCCGAACCCGCCGAAGCCGCTGCCGCCCGCGCCCCGAACGTCGTCGACGTTCTCGCTCTGCCGTCCATCGTCCCATTGCATGACCGATTCACTCCACTTGAGTTGCGGGTCTCGGCGACATGTGTCGGCGTCATCGACGCCGACACGATGCTGCGAAGGATCAGCTCGCCTTCAACTGCGCGCGGATCCCGCCGCTCGGATGCGCCGCGCTGTGAACGTTGACGTACAGGTTGCCGGCCCGGTAAGCGGCCATCTGGGTGTCGGTCAGCTTGGCGCCGGGAGGCGCGGTGAACACGTTTCCGTTCTGCGTGAACGGCACGATCACCGGGCCGTTGATGCCGACGGCGCCCTGATGGATGTGACCCATCGTAGGCACCATGCCGGTCACCGTGATCGAGCCGGACCCCGAACCGTCGGCCGCGATCGTGACGATGCCGGTGGCGGAAGCCGACGTGGTGACGGCCGGTACCTCGTTGGCGCCGGTCAGCGTCACCTTGTCCTTGTCGGCGAACGGGTTCATCGACGCGCAGGCGCCGAGCGCCAGCAAGCCGACGACGGCGAATCCTGCAGCGGTATTGCGGATCGAACGAATCATGTGGAGTCCCCTGTTGATGAGAATGAGCCCCTGCGCGCGACCTTGCGGCATCGCCTCGCGGGTCCGACCGGCATTGTGCCGTGAACGACCGTCGCCCGTCCGGGCGACGGTCGACCGCGCGGCATCTTGGGAGCGGCTTCGTCATCCCGCAGGCGCTTCCCGGTACATTGCGGATCGGAGTCTTCCCGATCGGACATTCGTTTTCAGGAGGTCGCTTGGCGACGCGCGCACCGAAGCAAGGGCTGTCCGGCACCATCCGCGTCGGCATCGGCGGCTGGGACTACGACCCCTGGCGCGAGACGTTCTATCCGCCCGAGGTGAAGAAGAAGGACGCGCTCGCCTATGCGAGCTCCCGGGTCAGCGCGATCGAGATCAACGGCACCTATTACCGCACGCAGAAGCCGGAGAGCTTCGCGAAATGGCGCGACGAAACGCCCGACGACTTCAAGTTCACGGTGAAGGCGTCGCGCTACGCGACGAATCGCAAGGTGCTGGCCGAAGCCGGTGAATCGATCGACCGCTTCATCGGCAGCGGCCTCGAGGAGCTCGGGCCGAAGCTCGGGCCGCTGCTGTGGCAGTTCATGCCGACCAAGCGCTTCGACGAAGCGGACTTCGACGGCTTCCTCGCGTGCCTCCCGAAGAAGGTCGGCTCGATCGCGCTGCGCCATGCGCTCGACGTCCGGCACGAGAGCTTCCGCTGTACCGAGTTCGTCGCGCTCGCACGCAGGCACGGGGTCGCGATCGTCTGCAGCGACTCCGACGACTACCCGATGATCGGCGACGTCACGGCCGACTTCGTCTATGCGCGGCTGATGCGGGCGAAAGCCGACATCGAGACCGGCTATCCGCCGGACGAGATCGAGCGCTGGACCATGCGGGCTCGTGGCTGGGCAGCAGGAGAAACGCCCGACGGAACCGGCCCCGTCGGACCGATCGGCGATGGCGCGTCGAAGACGCCGCGCGACGCGTTCGTCTTCTTCATCAACGGGGCGAAGGAGCGTGCACCCGCGGGGGCGAGTGCGATGCTGCAGCGACTCGGCGGGACAGGCTAGGCCGCGTTGCGCAAGGCCGGCGGCGGCTTTCGAAGGTACACCTCGTACAACTGCACGATCGCCCCGAGCATCTCGGTGCCGATGAAGAGCAGCAGCACGCGCGGCGCACCCTCCACCGCGACGAACCACACGATCAACAGCGATACCCAGACACGTCCCCACCCGTCGATCAGCGCGAAGAGGCCGATCGGCTTGAGGTAACGGGCGATGCACCACAGGCCGACCAGCGAGCCGCTCAGGCTGACGAAGAACATCTGCATCGGGTCGATCGACGGCGGCACCGGATCGCCCCCGAGCTTGCCGTTCAGGTAATACAGCAGCGAGATGAAGTGCTCGGCGAGCGGTGGCAATGCGAGCGTGTACGACACCGACGAATCGACGATCGCCCAGAAGCGCACCTTGCGACGGCGCACGCGTTCGAGGTTCATCTTCATCGTCATCGGTCGAGCGCCTTCACCGGTGCGTCATCGTCGGTCCCGAAGAATCTCACGGGCCGCGTTGCGGCCCGGCAGGCCGGTGACGCCACCGCCCGGATGATTGCCCGAGCCGCACAGGTACAGCCCGTGGATCGGGCTGCGGTAGTCGGCATGGCCGAGCACCGGACGGGCCGAGAAGAGCTGGTCGAGCGACAGGGTGCCGTGGAAGATGTCGCCACCGACGAGGCCGAACTTGCGTTCGAGATCGAGCGGCGTGTGGACCTGCCGTGCGATCACGCTGGCGGCGAAGCCCGGTGCGAAGTGCGCCACCGTCGCGATGACGCGGTCGGCCGCGTCGTCGCGCGAGCGGTCGTCGGCCCATCCATCGACATAGCGCTCCCGAGCAGAGGTCGCTTCGAGCTTCGGCGCGAAGTGCTGGCAGAAGAGGCTCGCGACGTGCATCCCTGCGGGTGCGAGCGTCGGGTCGACGGTCGACGGGATCAGCATCTCGACGATCGGCCGTGCGCCCCAGCCATCGCGACGCGCGTCCATCCACGCGGTCTCCATGTACGCGAGCGAAGGCGCCATGACGATGCCGCTCTCGTGATGCGGCTGGTGATGCAGGCCGGGTAGCGCCGTGAAGTCGGGCAGGGCGGACAACGCGACGTTCATCCGCAGCGTGCCGGAGCCGCTGCGGTAGTGGCGCATCCGCAGCGCGAAGTCCGCCGGCAGTTCGACCTCGTCGATCATCGACAGGAACAACCGTTGCGGGTGCACGTTCGAGATCACGCGTTTCGCGTCGATGCGCGTCCCGTCGTCGAGCACCACGCCGCTGGCACGCCGCCTGCCCGCAACGCCGTCGACGACGACCTTCGCGACCGGGGCATCGACGCTGATCTCGACGCCGCGCGACACCGCTTCCTTCGCCATCGCCTGCGTGATCGCGCCCATCCCGCCGATCGCATGACCCCACACGCCGGCCTCGCCGTCGACCTCGCCTGCGACGTGATGCAGCAGTACGTACGCGGAGCCTGCCGCGTACGGGCTCGCGTAGTGCCCGACCATCGAGTCGAAGCCGAGCGCGGCCTTGATCGGTGCGGACTCGAACCAGGCGTCGAGCACGTCGCCCGCGCTTTTCGTGAACAGGTCCAACAGGTCGCGCTTGCCCGGGAGGTCCATGCGCCGCATGCGGCGGCCGAGATCCCACGCCGACCACCAGTCGCCGATCGACGCGAAGTCGCGGGGTCCGAGGTTCGGCGGCGTCTTCGTCAACATCGTGCGGACCAGCGCCACCACGCCGTCGAGCATCGCGTAGTAGGCGGGCAGTCGTCCGGCATCTCGGCTCGAGAACTTCGCGATCTCGCGTTGCGTCGCTTCGAGTCCGCCGCCGACCTTCAGGTAGCCGAGCGGCCCGCCGCCGTCGTCCTGCGGCAAAAAGTTCGAGAACGGTCGCTTCACGATCGAGAGGCCGTGCTCGTGCAGCCGCAGGTCGCGCACGATGTCGGGATGCAGGAGGCCGACCGTGTAGCTCGCGGTCGAGTTGCGGAAGCCCGGATGGAACTCCTCCGTGACGGCAGCGCCGCCGACGATCGAACGGCGTTCGACGATGCGGACCTTCAGGCCTCGCGCCGCGAGGTCGCAAGCGCAGACGAGGCCGTTGTGGCCGCCGCCGATGATGACCGCGTCGTAGTCGCCCGTCCCGCGGCTCGCGTTCACTGCACCAACCAGAGCAACCAGCGCCCGAAGTACGGCAGCAGCAACGCGGAGGTCAGCGCGGCGAGCCCCATCGCGAGGCCGGCGAACGCGCCCATCTCGTCGCTGACCTGGAACGCGCGCGCGACGCCCTGCCCGTGCGACGACAGTCCGAGCGCGAAGCCGCGGACCGCGTGCGACTCGACGCGCATCGCGTTCAGCACGAAACGCGCGAGCGTCGAGCCGACGATGCCGGTGATGACGACGCAGACGGCCGTCAGCGACGGGATGCCGCCGAGCTTCTCGCTGATGCTCATCGCGACCGGGGTCGTGATCGACTTCGGCACCAGCGACGCGAGCGTCTGCGGCGAAGCGCCCAGCCAGCGCGCGATCAGCACCGCCGACGTCGATGCGACGAGGAGACCGACCACGAGCGCGACCGACAGCGCGACCCAGTGCCGGCGCAACTTGCCCCACTGCTCGTACAACGGGATCGCGAGGGCGACGGTCGCGGGGCCGAGCAGGAAGTGCACGAACTGCGCGCCGTCGAAGTAGGTGCGGTACGACGTGCGGGTGCCGAGCAGGATCGCGAGCAGCAGGCAGACCGCGATCGCGACCGGGTTGACGAGCGGGTTGAAGCGGCTTCGGCGATAGAGCGCGAATGCGAACAGATAGGCGACCAGCGTCAGCGTGAGCCACAGCAGCGGCGACGCGGACAGGTAGACCCAGGTGTCGACGACCGGATGCATCGCGTCAGCGCACCTCGTCCGCCGGGACGGAAGGCGGCGCTTCGGTACGTCCGATCAACCATGCCGCGGTCGCCGCGGTCGCGACGATCGCGAGCAGGGTGCTGCAGACCACGGCCGCGACGATCGCCCCGCCTTCGTCGGACAGCCGCGCGAAATGGACCATCACGCCGACGCCCGCCGGCACGAACAGCAGCGACAGGTGCGACAGCAGTGTCGTGGCGGTGGACTTGATACTACCGAGCAGCGTCGGTCGCAACGCGAGCGTGACGAGCAGCAGTGCGAGGCCGATGACGGGACCGGGCACCGGCAGGCCCAACGCGAACGCCAGCGTCTCGCCGATCAGCTGGTAGACCAGCAACGTCGCGATCGCTTCGATCAACGAGGGCGTCCCGCGAAGGGATCGGCGACGACGATCAGGATACCGGCTCCACCACGACCGACAACAGGGTCTCGCCGGTCGCGACCAGCTTCTCTTCACCGCCGGACCAGGCGAACAGCTCGCAGGCGGTGAACACCTGCGTTCGACCGGGCTTGACCACGCGGGCCCGCGCGACGAAGCGCTCGCCGACCGCGGGCCGCAGGCAGCTGACCGGGTAGTGCGAGGCCAGCACACGGCCGACCATCGTCGCCGCCGCGAAGCCGCAGGCCGTATCGATCAGCGCACCGATCACGCCCGCATGCAGGAACCCCGCGTACTGCCCGGCCTCGGGTCGCCACGGGATGGCGATCTCGACGTGCCCGACGCTCGCGCCGATGACCTCGATGCCGAGCCAGCGGTTGAAGAGCGCTGTCTCGTTGATCGCGCGGATGCGCGCCAGCGCGTCGGTCGCCGCGTCCATCGTGTGCTCGACTCAGGACACTACAGCGGTCGCGCCGGATCGGCGATCGGCCTGGGTCCCCGCCCGCGACGAACGCGTCCCGCCTGACGCGCCTCTCCGGGGAACAGACCGGTCCGCGGTCCGCCCGGCGCCAACGCGTCGGCGATCAGCTCGATCCAGTGCCTCACCGGCGTCGAGGTGCCGCTCTGCAAGTGCGTGATGCAGCCGATGTTGGCCGAGACAATCGCGTCGGGGTCGGTGGCCGCGAGCCCGGCGAGCTTGCGATCGCGCAGCGCGGTCGCGAGCTCGGGCTGCAGCACGGAATAGGTCCCGGCCGAGCCGCAGCACAGGTGGCTCTCGGCGCACAACCGGACGTCGATGCCGGCAGCCGTCAGCAACGCTTCGACCGGTCCGCGGATCTGCTGGCCGTGCTGCAGCGTGCAGGGCGGGTGCCACGCGACGCGCCGCGTCGACGGCAGGCCAAGCCGCGACACGAGCTCTTCGGTGAACGGCAGCAGGACTTCGGACAGGTCGCGGGTCATCGCGCTGATGCGCTCGGCCTTCGTCGCGTAGGCGGGATCGTCGCGCAGCAGATGCCCGTATTCCCGGACCATCGCGCCGCAGCCCGACGCGTTCATCACGATGCATTCGGCGCCGGCTTCGAGATGCGGCCACCACGCGTCGATGTTGCGACGGACATCGCCCAGCGCGCCGTCGTGGTCGTTCAGGTGATGACGGATCGCGCCGCAGCAGCCGGCCTTCGACGCGATGACCACCTCGACGCCGAGCGCGTCGAGCACGCGCTCGGTCGCGTCGTTGATCTGCGGCGCCATCGCCGGCTGCACGCAACCGGCCAGCATCAGCATCTTGCGGGCGTGCGTCCCCGGTCTGAACGACTTGCGCGGTGCGGCCTTCCGCGGGACCTTCGTCGCGAGCGCTTCGGGCAGCAGCGGCCGCACGGCCTTGCCGATCTTCATCGCGGGGTCGAACAGCCAGCGTCGGGTCAGCCCTTCACGCAACGCGGTTCGCTCGACGCGGTCCTTAAACGAGCGCGGCTCGGTCGCGCGTTCCTCGACGACCTTGCGACCGATGTCGACGAGGCGGCCGTACTGGACGCCCGACGGACAGGTCGTCTCGCAGTTGCGGCAAGTGAGGCAACGGTCGAGGTGCAGGCGGATCGACGGCGTCGCAGGCGAGCCCTCGAGCACTTCCTTGATCAGGTAGATGCGGCCGCGCGGCCCGTCGAGCTCGTCGCCGAGCAGTTGATAGGTCGGGCACGTCGCGGTACAGAAGCCGCAATGGACGCAACGCCGCAGGATCGCTTCGGCTTCGTCGCCATCGGCGGTACCGCGAATGAAATCGGCGAGGTGGGTTTCCATGGTGGCCTGTTGCGGCACCGGCGTCATTCCGCCCGGCGCGTGTGGATCAGAGGTCGGGGTAGAGCCGTCCGCGATTGAAGATGCCGGCCGGATCGAACGCGTCCTTCAACCGACGATGGATGGCCATCAGGGCCGGCGCGAGCGGCGCGAACACGCCGTGACGCGCCTTCAGTTCGTCGGACGCCCGCCACAGCGTGGCATGCCCGCCTGCGGCCGCCGCGGCGTCGCGAACCACCCGCGGGTCGACACGCGTCGCGATCCAGCGCAGCGCACCGCCCCAAGCGATCAGCTGATCGTCGAAGCCGAGCGTCGTCGACGCGAGCGGCGGCGCCGTCGGCGGAAGCGCGAGCCGCCACACCGGCGCATCGGCGGGCCGCGACGCGAAGAATGCGTCGGTCTCCTCGCGCTGGCCGTTCCAGAAGGCCGCGGCCTCGCCCGGGTCGACGTCGAGGCCACCGATGCGGCGAATGCTCGACTGCACGGCCGCCTCGCTGCCCTCGAGCCGCACCAGCAGGCGCCCGCCGCGCGGGCTGTACCCGCTGCCTTCCGACGGCCGGGATCGCCAGGCGCTCGCCGTGATCGCGACGGCCTGGCCTGCCCAGCGGTTGAGCTTCTCGAGCGCTGCATCTTCGTCGAGCTTGAACGACAGCGTGGCGGTCTCTGCCGGCATCGGCAGGACCTTCACCGCCACTTCGGTCACGATGCCGAGCGTGCCGAGCGAACCGACCAGCGCGCGGCTGACGTCGTAGCCCGCGACGTTCTTCATGACCTTGCCACCGAAGGCGAGATGCTGGCCGCGGCCGTCGATCAGCTTCGCGCCGAGCACGAAGTCGCGCGCCGATCCGGCCGCCATGCGACGCGGACCCGACAGGCCGCTCGCGATGCAGCCACCGAGCGTCGCATCGCGTGTCGACCCGCTCGTCCGCATCGCACGCGAGATCGCATCGTCGGCCGACGGTCGCGCCGGCGCGACGGCAGGCGCGAGGTCCGGCGTATAGCGCGGTGGCTCGAATGCCAGCATCTGGCGATGCCGGGCGAGCAACGTCTCCAGCTCGCGCAGCGACGTGCCGGCCCGTGCGACGACCACCAGTTCGCTCGGCTCGTACTCGACGACGCCGGCGTGCGATCGCACGTCCAGCGTGGTGCCCGTCGTGCGGTGTCCGTACCAGGCCTTCGTGTTGCCGCCGCGGATCGACAGCGTCGACTTCGAAGCGACGGCTGCATGGACGGCGTCGCTCAGTTC